>NZ_DEXB01000034.1:4725-113307 GCF_002366485.1 Hyphomonas sp. UBA3195 | reverse complement strand
CGCGGCGATTGCCGGGGCGACCGCTCCAAGATCAGCTGGACGCAGGTCGAGACGGGGTCGGCCGTGACGTGGAAATATCCGAGCTGTATCTTGCGCGGCGATGACAGTGTGGGCGAATTCTACTCCATCGCTGTAACAAATGGCCGTCAGCAGGCCGATACTGGCACCAAAATGATCCATCTCGGCAAGCGCACGCGCAGCCGAATCATCTCCAAGGGCATCTCGGCTGGCAAGTCCAACAACACGTATCGCGGCCTCGTCTCGATCAACCGCAAGGCCGACAAGGCGCGCAACTTCACCCAGTGCGACAGTTTGCTGATCGGGGATCGCTGCGGCGCGCACACTGTGCCCTACGTCGAGAACCGCCGGGCTGATGCCCAACTGGAGCACGAAGCGACGACGACCAAACTGTCGGACGACCAGATGTTCTATGTCCGCCAGCGTGGCATCGGAGAAGAGGAAGCGGTTGCGCTCCTGGTGAACGGTTTTGTCCGCGAAGTGCTGCAGGAATTGCCAATGGAGTTTGCGGTCGAGGCCCAGAGCCTGCTCAAGGTGAGCCTGGAGGGCAGCGTTGGCTGATCCGGACGCATTCGGAGACTGGCTCAATGCCTATGCACGGGCGCAGGAGGGCGGAGATGTCGCGCTTCTCAAGTCCCTGTTGAGTGAAGACGCAAAATTGTTCGAAACGCCGTTCAATGCTCCGGTAACCGGCGTAGAGAAGATCGTTGCTGTATTTGCCGAGAATTGGGCGCGGATCGTGGACGTGTCGTTCAAGGTGGGAAAAATTGCGGATAACTGGGCCCATTGGAAGGCCGGGGGACTGATTGAGGCCCTGGATGAACCGTACCGCACTGACGGTATTCTCAAGGCCGAACTGAACGCCGCAGGTTTATGCACGTCACTGACGCTCTGGACCGAAACCCTTTCGGTCCGCGAATCTGACATGCTGTCCCAGCGTGACGCCTGAAAAACCCGAGGCCAGGTGCGGCAAAACCGAAGAATCGGACCGCCAGACCTGTTTCAAGCGGTTATACGGGCCATTTCCTGCATCCGGGGCTTTTCGCACCGGGCTAGGGAGCTTACATGCGCACCATGTTGAAGATTGAAAACCTGACCGCGACTGTCGGTGAAGACGATGACGCCAAGACGATCATCAATGGCTTGACGCTGGACGTGCCGAAAGGCGAGGTCCACGCAATCATGGGGCCGAATGGCGCCGGCAAATCGACCCTGTCCTATGTGCTGACCGGTCGCGACGGCTATGAGGTGACGGGCGGAAGCGCGACGCTGAATGGTGAAGACATTCTGGATATGGATCCGGAAGAGCGGGCGGCCAAGGGACTTTTCCTGTCTTTCCAGTATCCCGTCGAAATTCCCGGCGTCCCCGTCATGACCTTTGTGCGGGCGGCCATGAATTCACAGCGCAAGGCTCGTGGCGAAGACGAGATATCTGCGCCGGACTTCATCAAACAGTCCCGCGAAATCGGCAAGGCCTTGAAGCTGGATGCAGAAATGCTGAAGCGCTCGCTCAATGTCGGTTTCTCTGGCGGCGAGAAGAAGCGCCTGGAAATCTACCAGATGATGATGCTGGAACCGAACTTCCTGATCCTGGATGAAACGGATTCCGGGCTCGACATTGATGCGCTGAAGACGGTGGCTGACGGCGTGAATGCGATGCGCTCGCCAGATCGCGGCATGCTGGTCATCACGCACTACCAGCGCCTGCTGGACCACATCCAGCCGGACAAGGTGCACGTCCTCTCCAAAGGCCGTATCGTGGCAACCGGTGGCCCGGAACTGGCGCATCGGTTGGAAAAAGAAGGATATGAAGGCATCCTCGGGGAGGTGGCGTGACCACAGCCCTGCGGGACATGATTGCCAATCCGACGACGGCGGAGCTGGAGCTGGTCGCGCGCTATGGCATGCAACCGGAAGATTCCCGCCGCGAGCGGCTGTTTGAGGCGTTCTCCAGGACGGGACTGCCGCATCGCCGGCTGGAAGCGTGGAAATGGACCGACTTCAAGGTGGCGCTGCAGGGGCTCGATCGTCCCTCCACGCCGCCCGCGCACGATCCGATTCCGCATGCTGGCGCACTGGTCTTCCGGTTCTCGCCAAATGGCTATTTCCCGCCAGACCATATTCCGGACGGGCTGAACGTTTTCGAGAAAGACGAAGCTCAGGCCTTGGGAGCGGCCGAAGACGTGCCGCTCGGTGCGTTGGCGGCATCCCTGTCTGGCGGCAAGGCCAGACCCGCAACCCTGTTGCTGGAAGTGACCTCGAAAGAACTTCCGCGTCTCCATTTCCAGTTCAGCGGCGAAGGAGAAGCGAATTTCGCGCGTGTTGTTGTCGTGGTTCGCTCCGATATGGCGCTCACCGTATCGGAGAGCCATCTGGGCGGGGCGGGGCTGACATCCTCCGTGATCGAGTTTGGTCTCCAGAAAGGCAGCGCGGTCAACCGGACGGTCTATCAGCGCGGTACGTCAGAAGAGACGATTGCTTCAACGGCGCTCGTCCATCTCGACGCGGATTCGCACTATACACAGACCTCACTCGCCTTTGGCGCCAAGGTTGCGCGGCTCGAAACGCGCGTTACGCATCAAGAGCCAAGTGCAAAGGCGACGCTGAATGCCGCCTATCTTGTCGGTAAGGATCTGCATACGGACTTTACCACCCATGTGCGTCACGGGGCCAACTCCTGTGTAACCCGGCAGCTGACAAAGGGCGCTGTCCTGAATGGCGGCACCGGCGTGTTCCAGGGGAAATTCTTTGTTCCCCGTACGGCAGGCCAGTACACGGATGCCGACATGCAGCACAAGGCGTTGTTGCTGGAAGACGGCGCGGTTGTCTTCGCGAAGCCCGAGCTTGAGATCTATGCGGACGATGTCGAGTGCGCGCATGGCAATACGAGCGGCGCGCTTGATGATGATCAATTGTTCTACATGCGCCAGCGCGGCTTGCCGGAGAAGACGGCCCGCGCCCTGTTGACACAAGCCTTCGTCGCCGAAGCATTTGCTGAAGCTGGCGCGCTAGAGGAAGTGCTGCGCGCGGAAGCCGAAGCCTGGCTGGCCGCTGTATGAGCCGTTCCTTCGACATCGATGCGATCCGCGCGGAATTCCCGATCCTGTCACGTGAAGTGAATGGCAAGCCGCTGGTGTATCTGGACAATGCTGCCAGTGCGCAAAAACCGAATGCGGTGATCGACAAGATCGCAAACCAGTCGCGCACGGCATATGCCAATGTGCATCGTGGCATTCACACCCTGTCGAACGAGACCACCGAGGCCTATGAGGCCGCGCGTGAGAAAGTCCGAGCATTTCTCAACGCGCCGTCGACAGAAAATATCGTATACACCAAGGGGTCGACGGAAGGTATCAACCTTGTCGCCTCTGCGCTCGCCGCCCGGATTGAGCCTGGCGACGAGATTGTCCTCTCCATCATGGAGCATCATTCCAACATCGTTCCGTGGCATTTCTTGCGGGAGCGCCATGGCGCTGTCCTGAAATGGGTGGGCCTGAACGAAGATGGTTCGCTGGACATGAAAGACCTGGCGGAAGCAATTGGTCCGAAAACGCGTATGGTCGCGATTACCCATATGAGCAATGTGCTCGGCAGCGTGACGGACATGGCCGAGATTTCCCGCCTCGCGCATGAAGTTGGCGCTGAAGTGTTGGCCGATGGCAGCCAGGCTGCGGTCCATTTGCAGGTCGATGTTCAGGCGCTCGGGTGTGACTGGTATGTCATGACCGGGCACAAACTCTATGGCCCGACGGGCATCGGCGCGCTCTATGGGACAGCAGAAGCGCTGGATCGTGCGCGGCCCTATCAGGGGGGCGGCGAGATGATCGAAATCGTGTCCCGCGACCGGGTGAGCTACAATACGGCGCCTCACAAATTCGAGGCAGGTACACCGCCAATCCTCGAGGCTATCGGACTGGGAGCAGCGCTGGACTGGATGACGGCGTTCGATCATGCAGATGTGAAGGCGCATGAAGATGCGCTGTACGCGCGCGCTTATGAGGGACTCAGGGGCGTAAATGGCCTGACCATCCATGGTGAGACGCCGCACAAGGGTGCCGTGCTGGCGTTCAGCCTCGAAGGGGCACACCCTCATGACATTGCTCAAATTCTCGACCGGTACGGTATCGCTGTCCGCGCCGGCCACCATTGCGCCCAGCCCCTGATGGAGCATCTGGGCGTCAGCGCAACGGCGCGGGCGAGTTTCGCAGTTTACAACACTCTCGCCGAAGTGGACGCGTTCATTGAAGCGCTCGCCAAGGCGCGGGAAATGCTGGTATAGGTGACGGCATGGCAGACGATATGACATCTCGCGACATGGTTGATGTTTCCTCCGAGGAAGCAGGGTCGAAGATTCCGCAAGATGAGCTGAACCGGATCACCGATGATCTGATCACAGCGTTCAAAACGGTGTTCGATCCGGAAATTCCAGTCGACATCTACGAACTCGGCCTGATCTACAAGGTCGACATAGATGACGACTACAAGGTCGATATCGACATGACATTGACGGCGCCGGGCTGTCCAGTTGCCGGCGATATGCCGGGCTGGATCGAAACTGCCGCGCGCACCGTTGATGGTGTGCAGGATGTGGAGGTTCGCCTTACCTTCGATCCGCCCTGGGACCCGTCGCGCATGTCGGACGAAGCCCGTCTTGCGCTAAACATGCTTTAATTGAACCGGAACGCTTTCGTTCCTATGTGATTGTCATGGCCAGAAGACCCAGACCCAAGCCCGTGAAGCTTTCCGACGCTGCTGCAATGCGCGTGAAGGAGATCATGCAGGAACGCGGCGCAGGATTCCTGCGTGTCGGCGTCAAGAATGGCGGCTGTGCGGGCATGGAATATGTCATGGACTATGCCATGGCGCCCGAGCCGCTGGACGAAGTGGTCGAGGATAATGGGGTCACCATCCTGATCGACGCCAAGGCTGTGCTGTTTTTGCTCGGCAGCGAAGTGGACTATGAAGTCACACCGCTGCATGAGAAATTTGTCTTTCGTAACCCGAACCAGACCGATGCCTGTGGTTGTGGAGAGAGCGTGACGATTATCCCGGCGACGGTATAGCCTGCGGGGCAGGTAAGGCCGATGATTGTTCAGGGCTTTGATCCCATAGCCGATTCAGATGCGCGTATCCTGATCCTGGGCAGCATGCCAGGCATCGCCTCACTGGAAGCCAATCAGTATTACGGACACCCCAGGAACGCTTTCTGGCGCATAATGGGAGATGTCTATGGGGCCGGGTTGGAGCGGCCCTATGCCGAGCGCACCACGATCCTGAAAGAGCAGGGCGTGGCAGTCTGGGATGTCCTGAAGCTTTGCCATCGCGAAGGCAGTCTGGATTCAAACATAAAGGACGAGGTGCCAAACGACTTCGAGAGGTTCTTCGCGCATCATCCCCATATTCAGCGCGTGGTCCTTAATGGGGGAAAGGCGTCAAGCAGCTTTGAGAGATATGTTGCGCCAGTTTTCCAAGAACTAGTTGTCAGAAGCGCACCTTCTACCAGCCCGGCCTATGCGGCGATACGATACGAAGCGAAATGCGAACGCTGGAGAGATGCATTGACTGCGGTCTGAATGAAGGCCGCTCTGAAATGTACTATCGTGCTTGTAATTGAACCGGCGGTTTTTTGAGGAGTTCGCTGTTCCAACGCTCAACGTTTCCGCCGTTCGTGACAGGACAGGACGTTGCGAAATAAGTGAAGACATCATCCCTTGATGGTAGATTGATCATATAGGTTTTTGAACCCATGATCAGTGTCGCTTCAGCATCCTTCAAAACGGCATTGTATAATTTCGGTGCTGTGGAAGTGAGCGGACTAACATGAACCGTATTTGACCGACGGCGATAGATCAGCAACGTTGAAAACCGCTCACCATCGATTTCAATTTTCGCAAAACGAGTGCGACCCTGCCCGAAACGTTTGACGTCCTTATGTATGGGATCTCCCGGATTCAGCTGAATTGATGCGTATATCCGAGACCGGCCATCCGAGAAAACCGCACATGAAAATACAATCGGCGAGTTTTCCGAGCCGGATGAGCGGATCGCCCGCGTAGTCATCGTGAAGTCAGGGGACCGACCGGGATCTTTGCTATCATATTCAATACTAAGCGTAGATGCTGGCACCCATGAGGGTGTTGCCGAGGGTTCCGCGGTTCTTGGCTCATCAGCCATCACGGATTGTACCAACAAAACGTTCAGAAAAAGCAAGGCAAAAAGCCTGGGCAAAGACAGGGTCATGGAATCTATCTCGTCAGAAAGGAGCGTAGTAATGTGAGGCGCAGGTTACAGTTACACGCTCAGAGATTTGGACTCAGATCCATGCCCTTCAGGATTTCAAAGACCGAGACATCAAACTTGCCACCATTGGTGACCGGACAGAATTTGGCAAAGGCGACGAATACGTCGTTCTTTTCCGGCAAGGCAAGATCGCGCTTCTTGCCCTTTACCTTCAGCTGCACCTGGTCTCCGCGCACAACGGAATTGTAGATGCGCGAAGGCACCTCACGGCTAAGCGGGATCAGCTTGGTTGATTTGGCATGAAACGCGTATCGGTCCGGAAATTTCTCGTCGCGGATCTCCATTATGCCTGAGATATGATGGAAGCGCGGACTGCGATCAGCATCATCTTCATAGGTGTTTTCCGGATCGAGCTGGACGCTGAAATTCAGGGCTTTGTATCCACTCGTCGTAATCTGGCAGCTCAGCTGGATGGTCGGGTGGTCACCGCCTTCCGCCTTTATGATCCGAACCAGGCTTTTGAAGTTCGGGTCCTTGCCGGCATCTGAACTGTCGACCCCGATCAACTGATCTTTTTCCTGGGTCCAGACGCGTGGTGCTGAGTCGGCGAGTGCAGGTGTAGCTGCCATCACCATGGCAGCTACAGTAATCAGGTATTTGAACATTGGGCTTTCCTTGAGGCGTGCTTCCCCAAGATTGGGCATGAGCCATGCTGGCTCGTCAACCCTAAACCGAACCGATACGCACTCTTTGAGAGAAACCTAGTTCGCACTCGCCGCGCGGGCGGCGTTGCAGGTTTTTGCGAATGCTTTGAACGCATCATCCGGCTCTGGGTACTTCGTCTCAACTTTACCGGCATGTTCAACTGAGACACTGACAGTATCTCCCCGAATGACGGAGTTGTAGATCTTGGCAGCCGGGCTGTGCGACCCGATCTCGATTGTGCTGTTTGCCGGAGCGTATTGAACAACTGTTTCGACGCCAGGTGTGTCGCCCGCCATGATTGAAGCGGTCTCTCCTCGTCTGTATGTGGCATGCTTGTCGATTTGATCAGAAATATCGCCCGCCTCAAGCGATAGAATGGCGGACATCTGGCCGTTTGGCGCGCATACGAGCACTGCGCCAGCTTGATCGGCGGTGGTCGTCAGGATGGCGCGAGGCGCCTTTTCATTGTGTCCGTCCCAAACTTTCCATCCGGTCGCGGAGGCAGGCAGATAAGCGGTTGCAACAACGGCTACCAACAGGCCGATTGCTGTTTTCGATTTTGATTTCGTCATTTGTTCAATCCCGATATGGCCCCCGGGATCGCCTGAGCAATTATTGTTTATCAATAATTCTTGTGTGTGTAAAGTTTATGTTGAGCGGTGAGTCTCACGGCTTTCCAAAAGCCGCCAGGTCGTCGGAGCTGGGGCTTGCTTCCATGCCCTTTGGAGGATCCGGAATGAGGATGCTCGGCTCTACCGGCGCACCAGTTGCCTCGGCCACGAGTCTTGCTGTGTGCAGCTCCACGGTCCCGGTCAGGGTCTGTAGGAATTCTACTTTAGGCAGATTCGGATCCAGAGGGGGCAGGAATTCAATGATCGCGGTGCCGGCAGTTTTGTCGCGTTCCTGCTGGCGCCAGAACACGCCAATATTGGTGGCGACGGGAATGACCGGAACATTCATTGCCTGCGCCATATGCCAGACCCCCGCCTTGTAGCGAAAATGGTACCCGACCGGCGCGAGGTGGCCTTCAGGATAAATCAGTACCCGTTGGCCTTCGTCACGGGCGCGAACCATGCCTTCCTTCAACGAGGCCGCTTTGCGATCTCCGCCGCCGCAAGTGTCGATGACGATGGCACCCAGCTTTCGCAGAATTCCGCCGACCAGTGGAAACTTTTCCAAATGGTCGCCGGTCACGAACGCAAGATTCTTCACTTCCGGGTAGATGAGGTATCCGTCGCCCCAGCTTTGGTGCTTCGCCGCGAGGATGAAGGGACCGTCCGGAAGGTTGCTTCGTCCACGTACTTCCTTGCGAATTCCGGCGACGATGCGAAGGTTCAGATTCATCGCCCGTGTATAGCTGCGGATGATCATGCGGACAGGGCCTCGCCCCGGCAAGATCAGGAAAGGCAGCGATACCAGCACGTAAAGAACAGAGAGAATATAATAGACGACTGTGAAGACGAGGCCGCGCATTGCAGGGGCTCCTTCGCTATCTGATCACTAGGAATTCAAGACGCACAGAACCGCGCGAGACAACGCGTCAACGTGCTGGGAAAATGGTCCGGGCAGGCGGTTGTAAATCTTGTTCTGGCCAGCCTGCATGACCACGCCAAGCGCCATGGCGGCTTTCAGCGCCGGGTCGCCCTTTGGAATATGTCCGTCCGCAATCAGGCCGGCAATTATCTTTTCAGTGATTGAGACCGGATCATCTTCGCGGCGCTTGTCATAGGGAAGGAAGCGATTGAGCGAGACGAGGTGAAACGAGAACAGCAGGAAATCTTCGTCCGCCAGCGCACAATAGGCTTCGACAGCTGCATGAACCTTTTCTTCGAGTGAGCCATCCGCCGAGAGGGCCTGCGCCATCATCGCGCCCAGGCGATTATGGGTTTCCATGAACAGGGACAGTGCAAGTTCGTCCTTGCCCTTGTAGTGGCGATAGAGTGCCCCTTCCGAAACGCCGGCCTTTTCGGCGATTTCGCGTGTCGTGGCAGCATCGATCCCTTCATGAATGAAAAGTTTCAGCGCTGCGCGTTCGATCTTCGGCCGCGCATTCCGGGCGCGAGGCTTTGTCTTGGATTGATCTGTACTTGATGGTCTCGCCATCTGGCCCTCCATGTCTCTGATACCAATCTAGGCGCAGATCCATCTAGACGCAAGTGAGTATTCGCTCACATGTTCGATCGGCATAACTGGATGTCGTAGTGCTTACGACCGGATATGGCTCAGTAGTTGAAAAGTCAGCCTAACTGACGAGATCGAAGCGGTAGCTTTCAATAACGGTGTTTGCCAGCAGCTTCTCGCACATTTCTCTGACGCGGGCTTCGGCCGCATCGGACGAAAGACCGTCTTCGAGATCGAGCTCGATCACTTTGCCGATGCGAGCGGCCTCGACTTCCTTGTAGCCCATACGCGCGAGCGTATCCGCAACGGCCTTGCCCTGCGGGTCCAGAACACCATTCTTCAGCGCGACGTGGACGATGGCTTTCATGAGAGGTCTCCTGGGAAGTCTGAGTCGGGCCCCCATAGCCCGATTTCAGTCCTATTGAAACAAGCTTACCGCGTAAGCCATGCCGACAAGAACAAGTGCCGTGGCAAAGACCGGCTTTCGACCGTTCATGTATGATAGTTTGGAGCGGATCTTGGTTTTTGTATCTTGGCTCATTGGGTAAGGTCTCTTGCTCGGCGGCGTGGTACAAAGGGCTTACTTGCCGTTGGTGAAGCTCACCACATTGTCACTCTCGCCGGACTCTTTCAGGATGCCGAGACGCCGGGCTACTTCCGCGTAGGCTTCCGTCACGCCGCCGAGGTCACGGCGAAACCGGTCCTTGTCGAGCTTGTCACCGGTCTCGAAATCCCAAAGTCGACAACTGTCGGGGCTGATCTCGTCAGCCAACAAAATGCGCGGCACATCGCTATCGCCCTCATAGTGGCGGCCGAACTCCAGTTTGAAATCTACTAGCCGAATGCCGACCGCTGCGAACAGGCCCGACATAAAGTCGTTTACGCGGAGCGACATGGCGATCAGATCATCATATTCCTGAGCCGCGGCCCATCCGAAGGCGGCGATGTGCTCTTCTGTGACCAATGGATCACCTAGCGCGTCGTCCTTCAGATAGAACTCCACCATGGGCCGGGGCAGGACCTGGCCTTCCTCAATTCCGAGACGCTTGGAGAGCGTGCCAGCCGCCACATTCCGCACGACTACTTCCAGTGGAATGATGTCGACCTTCTTGACCAGCTGCTCGCGCATATTGAGGCGGCGGATGAAATGGGTGGGGATTCCAACGGCCGACAGGCGTGTCATCATGAATTCGCTGATGCGATTGTTCAGAACGCCTTTACCATCCAGAACCGCGCGTTTTTGCGCGTTGAAGGCGGTTGCATCATCCTTGAAATACTGGATGAGGGTGCCTGGCTCCGGCCCTTCATAAAGGATTTTCGCCTTGCCCTCATAGATAATGCGCTTCTTGCTCATGCGGACGGATCTCCTGACGGTACCGGATCGCTGTAACAGGAATCGTTTTCAGCCACCCCAGAAAGCGCGACTGTTACGCCAATCTGGGCAAAGAAACAATTATTGCGCACACCTTAACTCAACGACTATATGCACTGGTGAATTACCACCGTTCAGAAAGGCCTTTCTCATGAGCACATTTGACGATCGCGAACGCGCCGAGGAGGCTCGATACGCCTTTGATCAGGAAACCCAATTCAAGGTCATGGCGCGCCGAAACAAGCTGCTCGGTCTCTGGGCCGCCGATCTCATGGGTCTGACAGGCTCAGATGCTGAGGCTTATGCCAAGACGGTCGTACTGTCCGATCTTGAAGAAGCGGGCGATGACGACGTGTTCCGCAAGGTGCGCGGTGACTTCGATACGGCTGGCATAGATCGCACCGATGCTCGTATTCGCGAGCAGATGGCAGAACTGCTGCCGGTTGCGCGCGAGCAGATTCTCAAGGACTCAAAGTAGCGTAGATGTGGTTTTCGGCCGTACCTGCGAGGGTTGGCCGGAAACTGTCCCCGCATGTCTGGGTGCTTTCATTGACTGGCGTGAATGACGTGCAGCTCACGATGGTGGCTTCACCGGATTTAAATTTGGGCTTTCCGTGCCATCCCTGCATCTTTGGTACGCCGGTCCAATGACTGAAATAGAGGCGTCCGGACGTGCGCGGAATGAACGCGTCATCTGGTTCGGTGGAGTAATAGGCAACCCCGTCGACATACCAGGTGATCCGATCAGGCAACCACTCGAATGCGTAGAGGTGTGGCGCGGCTGACGCATCGAATGGCAAATCGAACTTGGCATTCTTTCCGTGCTTTCCATTCCGCCAGTAATTGAACTCCACTTTTGATGTGTCTTTGCCCAGAAACTCAATATCCACTTCGTCGTGAGGATCGCCTGCATAGGGTCCGGTATACGTGAAAAAGGCCGAGACCAGCCCTGACCCCTTACCGACCTGCATCACCGCCTCATAACGTCCATAACCGACGCGTTGCTTTGATCTTGCTTCGGCAATGGAAAACGGGATGTCCTGTTCTGGCTCGCGTTTGACTTGAAGTGCCAAACCTTGAGGTGTCGTGATGGCGTTTTCGGGAGCCCACCTGCCGCCATAGAAGGTGTCAATCGCATGCGTCTCAGACAACCAGAATTTGTCCTCGATGGATTCTGATCCAAATGTCGACCGGAATCCATGACCGGATTTGGCGAGCTGCTTGATTGTGGGATTGCTCTCAGTTGGCGCTGCGGGCTTGATAGCCACCGGTTCCTGGATCGCCGCGGCAGCGGGTTTTTCAACGGGATAGTAAATCTGCGCTTGTTGATATGAAGATGCGAGCGCGTCCTGGCCACCGGATACACTCACGGCGAAACCTGTAACAAGTGCAGCAGATACGACGGCAAACATCATAACGTCCAGAACTGACACAGTCCTTCTGGCCGTGGTTACCGAAATGAGGCCGAAATGGGACATCGCTTTACCTTCCGTTTACCTTTAACGGAAAATTAGCAATACCCAAGCCGATTTAGCCGCTTTCTTGGGGGGGTGTCAGACTTTTCATGTTGCGCATCATGAATAGCGGAATTGAGCCAATTGGTGTGACGGCCCAGTCGAGCGGCTGATCATGTGGTTCGCTGGGGACGGAGTCGATCTGCTGGGCCGGGTAGGCCAATGCACAGGCAAATGCCCGGCCGTTTGCCCGGAGCTTTTCAAACGCCTTGTCATAATGCCCTTTGCCATAGCCAAGCCGATTGCCCATGCCATCAAAGGCGAGCAGAGGCGTCAGAATCAACGTCGGATGAGCCAGCGGTGCATCTTCTGACGGTTCGGACAATCCAAATGGCCGGCGCTCCAGTGGTTCGCCGAAATGCCATGTGCGCCAGGTCAGTTCGCCAGTGTCCTCTATCCGGGGCAGACATAATTCTGCGCCAGCCTTTGCCAAACGCATCATTAGGGGCGCGGGATCAAGCTCTTCATTGATCGCCACATATCCAGCGACAACCGGGCCATAGCGTTCAAGCAGCTTCATCGGAAATTTTTCAGCCACAGAATCTGCGCCATCAGGATCGCGCGCGGCCGCTTCGGCCCGCAGGGTTCGCATCCGATGTCGCAGGTCGGTCTTGTCCATCAGAGTATCCATCGGGTTGGCTGTTCGGCGCCTGACTATGGCACACAGAAAAATAGCGCATGAGAACCACGAACGCCGCGGGGCATATTCACTCCCGTCAACCTAGATACTAGGTGGGCGCCGGATGAGCCCGGACCACGGCCCAAGCCAGAATGCCAGCTCCCTGACGGAAATTAAGGTCGCCGGAGATCAGTCCGTCGCAAACGAAGCAGCCCTCATGCTGGTTGATGATGTAATTCGGTGACGCGCTGATTGTAAGGGGCCAGCATGCGGTCACGTGTTGAATTGTCTCAGTGTGCTTCCCCGACAAGATCGAAGGCAAAAAGTAGCGTGCGCTGGCGATCCGAGAAATTGTCGTCAGAGACAATCCAGAGGCGGTGGACGCCGTCTGGCAGGGTTTCAACCGTGATGCCTTCGAAATTGTCGACATTCATGGGTCGGGACAGCGTAAACAGACCGCGTCGGCTTGACCCGCCAGCATCCTGATATTCGGCCTCCACGGCCAAACGGTTACCGAATACGGGATTATAGTTGCGACGTAGACTGTAAACCACGGATCCGGCCATCGACTGATCGCCGAGCGCAATCCGGTTTGTCATGCCCACGAGCGGACTGTCAAAATCGGTATTGATCGGTTCGACAAGCGTAACAGCATTGCCGATCGGGACAAGCTCGACGATCGGCGACTTGCCATCAATGAGCTGTTCGTATCCTGCACGAAGTGATTTTCCGAAAGATAGCGCTTCTGCGCCGGAATTCTCGCGGATTTCCGTGCCTTCAATTTCGCTCGGCAGATCCGCGACCAGCGTGGCGCGTGCGGCGGCGCCACAAGTGCTCAGATCGAATGCCTCGATACGGTGCCGACGTTCGAAGCTGACATATGCAGCGCCATTCTTCAGGGCGAGCCCTTCGGAGTCGCCCTCGGTCTTGCCCTTGAGCAACTCGTTGTCCTGTCCCCGCATATATGCAATTCGGCCCGTTCCGGTCAGCTCACCACCGTCACGATCAATCCAGACAAATGCGCCCATGTCGGAAACCGCCAGGAAGCCTCCGTCGGCATGTAGCTCAATACCCGACAATCCCCCAAAGTTCTTATTGGGGGAAGTGAGCGCCCAGCCCTGCGCGAAGCGGACGCCTGGGAACAGCGAAATGTTGGCGCGTTCAGATAGTGGCACGGATTCCGCAACAATGGAGATCTCCGACGGTGCCACATAAGATGTCCCGCTGGGGCAGGATAGCGCCTTCAGCGTACCTGGCGACAGTGCAGGATGGCCCCGGCCCTGGTTTGTGTCGGCCGTACCGATTGCCGGCGGACCGGCTGGAACCGCGCAGGCTACAAACGCGGCTACGGCCAAGCCAAACAAGGGAGAGTAGATCGATTTCCGCATGATTTGTTTCGCCTTGTGGTGAGTCTCTGGGCATTTGCCTTAAAATATGAGGCAGGAATAGGGAAACTGGCTGGATTTCAAAAGCGAACTTATCCAGATATGAACTATGTCCCAAATTCCGCTCGTCCGCCGCTCGCCAGTCCCGCCAGACACCTGTAATTTGGCCAAAGCCATAGACCTGATTGGTGACAGGTGGACTTTGCTCATCCTTCGCGCAGCACTTTATGGTGTGCGGCGCTTCGATGACTTCCAGTCTGAGCTGGGATGCCCAAGAACCGTGTTGTCGGGGCGGTTGAAGAAACTTGTGGATGCCGGCCTGCTGGCCAAAAAGCCTTACAAGGCGCCTGGCAAGCGCGCCCGACCGGAATATGTTCTGTCCGCCACGGGCCTTTCGCTGCGGCCGATCCTGATCGGCCTGACGCAATGGGGCGACGCTTGTCTCGGACAGGGCGAGGCGCCTCCGATCAGCTTTACGAAGGCGGGATCCAAGAGTGCCATCCGAGCGGCATTTGTTGATGTTGAAGGCCGGGAAGTGCGCCCCGACCAGATACGTCCAGTGTTGCGGGGATAGGTTTGCTCAAGTCTCCGACCGACAGTTTGGAAATTGTGCAGTTTCGCAGAATTTCCGTCTTGCAAAGCCGGGGCTGATGCGCTTTATCACGCCTCTCGGCGGCAACGCCGTGAATACCCTAATAAGGATGCGGGCGTAGCTCAGGGGTAGAGCACAACCTTGCCAAGGTTGGGGTCGAGAGTTCGAATCTCTTCGCCCGCTCCAAACATTCTCTCAAAAATATCAATTAAATCAGCGCAGTAAGGCATGAGCGCAAGCCCATCGCTTGACGTTTGCTCAATCTTTCCCTACAAATTTCCCTACTATTGTTCCTACAAAGCGATTGGGTTGTGGATCAGGATAACCGTCATCTCAAGCGCAAGCGGGCGTACTGGCACTATCAGCGCCGCGTGCCGAAGCGCTATGAGAGCATCGATGATCGTGGCGTCGTGGAGTGTTCGCTTCGCACGAAATCGATCGAGATCGCACGGTTGCGGCGCGACGCGATGGAAGAGTCCGACAACCTGTTCTGGGCGTCTCTCGTCGGGATGGATGGCGAGACGGAAACAGGCGAAGCGCAGGCCAGAAAGCGGCAAGTCGCCGAGAGACGCTACAAGGCCGCAACCGTCCGGGCGCTGGCGCGCGGCTTCGTCTATACACCCATCGATCAGCTCGCCGAGACGCCTGATCTCGGTGATATTCTCGACAGAATTAAAGTCATCAAAAGCGCCGATAAGGGTGCGCCAAGCCAGTCTGAAGAGGTGGAAGCTGAGGCGCTTCTGGGCACAGTTTCATCGCCGCCTGTAACGGTCAGCTCCGCGTTTGAACTCTATTGCGAAGAGATCGCCGCTGACGAATTGATTGGAAAGTCCGAGGCTCAGAAGGCGGCGTGGAAGAAGACCAAGAACCGTGGCGTCCAGTATTTCATCGACGTGGTCGGTGACAAATCCATGCGGGAAATCACGCGGCAGGATGCGCAGCAATACTACAATTGGTGGAAGGATCGCGTCGTCCCGAAGCCGGGAAAAAAGGCGCTCAGCACCAAAACCGCCAATCGCGATCTTGGCAATATGCGCAAACTCTACGGCGAACATTTCAAATATGTCGGGGAAGAAGACCGCCCCAATCCATTCAGAAATCTCTCATTCAAGGACAAAAAATCCGCCGACGTACCGCCCTTTGAAGACAAGTGGGTTCGCGAAAAAATCCTTGTTCCCGGCATCTTCAAGGGTCTTCGGGGTGATGCTGATTTGATCCTTTATGCGCTGATCGAAACCGGATGCCGGCCTGGTGAAATCGCCAACCTCTTCGCCGAAGACATCAATCTCGATGGCGATGCGCCATACATATCCATCCGCCCTAAGAAGGACCGGGAGATTAAAACAGCGTCGTCCATCCGGGAAATTCCGCTCGTTGGCGTGTCACTTGAAGCCATGCGGCGGGCTCCGAACGGCTTCCCGCACTACCGAGACAAACCTGATTTGCTGTCTGCAAATCTCATGACAGCGATGAAGTCGCGGAACCTGTTTCCGACCCCCGATCATAAGGTCTATTCGTTCCGGCATTCGTTTGAAAAACGCATGCAGGAAGCGGAACTCGACTACGGTTTCCGCTGCATGATTATGGGCCACCGCAATTCACGCCCAGCCTATGGCGACGGCGGCTCTATGGCGTATCGTAGGGATCAAATTCGTAAAATTGCACATCCCATGTCGGATAAATTGATCGAGTTTTTGCGCGCTCGGTGAAGTCGAACTGGTCCGCTGACCATATTCCATATGGCTACGCGTTGTCATTTTAGCACGGCAACTCAAGACACTATTTGCAACATTTCGCCCTCATTGATTGCCCAAGAGGCAACGCTCACGCAACCTCTTCCACCATTCATCGATATCGCGCGCCGCAATGCCTTCCTATTGCCGCGCATCATCATTCAACAATACATCCGCATGCGTAGCGTTGAAGGGGTGGGAGCAGTTGGGCGCATCAATTCAGTAAACCTCGCTCAAAGCATGTCTCTGCCGTCCCATCCTCTGCCTTTTTAGTTTTCCGCCTGCGCTATGCCCCATGATCGGCTCTGCCGTCTGCGCTGACCCGCTCGGACGCCCCCTTGACTTCTTCGGATTGTGGACTACTGGTTCACATATCGGTTCACGAGAGAGTGCTTACGAATTGGGGGCTTTTGATAGTCGAGCTGAACTGAACTCGGCTCCTGTATACGGTGTATGGAATTAACAAATCGAATTGCGCTAGGCGCACTGCTCGCTGCCGCTTTGATCACTCCATCAACTGCGGCCCACGCACAGAATCGTGGGCAACTGGATCGCGGTGTTTGGACGTTCATTTTAGAGAACGACCTTTTTTACGCTCAAGACAGAAACTATACGAACGGCATTCGCCTTGAGTACGCTAGACCGCCAGACAAGGCGCCGGCCTGGATGCCTCCCGCCTCTAAACTCTATGTATTGTTTTCTGATGAGGCAGAATTTCGCGAAACTTTTTCGCTGGGGCAAAACATGTATACCCCGCGGGATATCGACATATATCCCGCCCCCTCGGATCAGCGTCCCTATGCAGGCTGGCTTTATGGAGAGGTATCGCTGATCGGTGAAACTGAAGATCGGCAGGATTCATTATCGGTCAGCCTTGGGGTAGTCGGTCCAGCTTCACTCGCAGCTCCGACGCAAAAGTTTGTACACAAATTGATAGGAGCGCAGAAACCGTTAGGCTGGGAAAACCAATTGCGCAACGAACCGGCGCTGATGATCGCGTATCGGCGGAGTTGGCGGATTGTCCAAAAACCGGTCGGCCCATTTGAACTTGAAGTTATTTCCAGAGCAGGCGTTAACCTAGGCAATGTCTTCACCTATGGCGCGGTTGGCGGCGCTGTACGATTTGGCTTGAGGATACCCGAAAGCTTTGGCGCACCTCGAATTCAACCGAGCTTGCCAGGCCCCTCGTACTTCAAGGCGTCACAATTTGGCGTCTATGCTTTCGCCGGCATAGAAGGGCGAGCGGTTGCGCGAAATATTTTCCTCGATGGCAATAGTTTCCGTGACGGCCCATCCATCGAAAAGCGACACTTTGTTAGCGACGCCCAATTTGGCGTTACGTTTGTATGGCCGCGCGTCAGCTTAACGTTGACAGATGTTTTCCGGACAAACGAGTTCTATGGGCAAGAGGACAGTTCGCTTTTTGGAGCCGTTTCTCTGTCTGTCATTTTCTAGAGGCTAAACTTGCTTTGTACCGGGGGCTGGACTGATGGTCCATATTGCGGTACAAGCAACAAATAAATGGATGGATGTGCAAATGAGTCGCCCACGTTTTGAGAATCTTGATCCAGAGCGACAGCGCGTTTTGTTCGAAGTTGCATCAGAAGAATTTGCTGCAAACGGATTTGACGGAGCTTCGCTTAATCGCATCCTCGAAAAAACAGGGATGAGCAAAAGCTCGCTCTACTACTATTTTGACGATAAGGCGGATTTGTTCACTACACTGATCGAACGGTCCATTTCTGTCCTGATGAGGAGGGTTGGTGATTTTGATCCCGAGGCTCTCACGGCGGAGACATTTTGGGACGACTTTGAAGACCGCTACGAAAAGGCGGTCACTCTCGCACACGGCAATGGATGGCTAATTAAGTTCGGGGCCATCTTCTATAGCCTTCGATCTAATCCGAACACCGGTGCGCCAACCGGGCGGCTGTTTCAGGCTGTTCGTTACTGGGTTGGCGTCATCATCGAGCGGGGACAAAAGCTTGGCGTGATCAGGCAGGACATTCCCAACAGTTTGTTGATAGATTCGACCATGGGACTTTTTGAGTCTCTAGACCGGTGGGTCGTCACCCATTGGGATGATTTGTCAGACGATGAACGCAACGCATTGCCCGCGACGCATATCAGCCTCTTCCGTGACCTGCTTGAGAGTCGCGAAAGCAGTCGGCTCAACAAACGTTCCACATCAATCATATCGGTTTCCTCTGCGAAACGGAGGAGAGCATGAAAAAGCTTGCCTGTTTAATTCTATTCGGTGCTCTGTCGGCGTCGCCCGCCTTGGCGGACCCTGATCCTGCTGAAATCGTCCGCGACGCCATCGACAATTGGCGGGGGACGAGTTCCTACATTGAACAAACCATGATTGTTCATCGTCCCGAGTGGGAGCGCTCATCAGCCATGGTCAGCATCACGCGTGGAAACAAGGACGCTCTCGTTCGCTTCACAGCGCCGGCACGCGATGAAGGCAATGCAACGCTGAAGCTCGATCGCGATATGTGGGTATTCACACCACGCCTCAATCGAGTGATCAAGCTACCCGCCAGCATGATGGCCCAATCGTGGATGGGTAGTGACTTTTCATATGATGACCTATCGAAAACCGACGCGCTTTTAACTGACTACGAACTTTCTATTCAAACCACCGAAGAAGCGGATGGCCACGAGATCTACGTTATTGAAGCTGTGCCTCATGACGATGCGCCAGTGGTGTGGGGAAGAGAGGTGTTGCGAATTCGCGATGATAGCGTGTTTCTTGAGCGGGACTACTACGACCAAACAGATCAGCTCGTGAAGCGCATGATAGCGGATCGCATTGGCCCGCTGGATGGTCGCCCTTACCCTCAAGAAATGCGTATGGTGGATGTGGAAGAGGAGGATCACTGGACGCTTGTCGTTACGCAGTCCGGTAAATTTGACGTCGAGCCGCCGTCCTTTCTCTTCACACAGTCCAACCTGCGCAATCCGAGAGACTGGTCGCCTCGATGATGCTCACCTTAGCATGGCGAAACTTATGGCGACGTCGGCGGCGGACCCTGTTCAGTATCGTAGCAATAGCAATCACTGCTGCCGTGGTCGTTTTTTTGCCATCCTTACAGGCCGGCAGCTATTCCAGCATGGTGCGAACCTATATCGGATTTACCGATGGCTACGCGCAGGTGCAGCATAAGGACTATCTTTCAACGCCGGCGATGCGGGATTCCTTTCAAGTCACCGAGGCCCTCCGCACCGCGCTCAAGGACCTGCCGCCGGATGTCAGCGTCGGGCAACGCGGCGTCGCGTATGTGCTCCTTTCATCCGATACCCGTAGCATTGGGGCGCAGATCCTCGGCGTTGAGCCCGAAGCCGAACCGTCGATTTCGACAATCCCTTCCAACATCGTGCAGGGCGATTATCTCTCCAAGAACGATCAGGTCGTTCTCGGAGAAGTGTTGGCGCGTAATCTTCAGGTGGGCATTGGCGACAGTATAACACTCTTGGGCGTCGGTCATGACGCCTCTCTCGCTGCCGATGTGCTTACAGTCGCAGGCGTGTTCCGTACGGGAATCACTGACATCGACCGAACGCTTGCTGAGATTCCGCTCAAACGATTCGACGCGACCTTCGCCATGGATGGCGAGCGCCACTCCATTGTGCTGAACGGGGGCGATATGGCTGCGCTTCGACATGAGGTTCGCGGTCTTCGTCCCCTGGTTGAGGAAGAAGGGCTTGCCCTTCGCGATTGGACCGAGCTGCAACCAAGCCTCGACGCCGCGATCCGTCTCGATGCGACCAGCGCTGTCCTGATCTATGCAGTTCTGATCGTCGTAGTGGTCATCTCCTTGCTGAATACGCTGCTTATCTCCGTGCTGGAGCGCACGCGGGAGTTCGGCATGATGTTGGCGCTCGGAGTGAAGCCGGGTCTGCTTGGGCGTATTGTTTGGGTGGAAATCGGTCTTCTGTCTTTGCTCGGCGTTCTGGCCGGCATGCTTGGCGGCGTCATTCTAACGTTCTGGCTAGGGCGGCAGGGAATTGAATTCGAATCCGCGCAAGCCGTCTTCGAGCAATATGGCATGTCCGGTACGCTGTATCCGGAATTGACGTCTCTCACTCTGTTCGCGGGGCCCGCCGTTATCGTTCTTGCGCTGTTGCTCGCGGGAACCTATCCGGCGTTCAGAATCCAGGGCCTGCGGATTATTGAAGCCATGAGGGCGGCGTGATGGGCGGATTGAAAATCATGGCGCCGATCGCCTGGCGCAATCTGTGGCGCCGCAAATCGCGTACTTTGCTCACCATCACAGCAATCGCCATGGCGGTGGCATCCCTGATCATACTTGGCGCCTTCATGCGCGCCTGGGGCGGCAGCGCCTTTGATCGAACCGTCGAAGCGCTGACCGCTCACGGACAGATTCATGCGGAAGGATTTTTAGATGACCCCACGGTCGAACACGCGATGCCGCAGCCGGCGGGAGTGCTTCTGGATGTGCTCTCAGGACAAAGCGTTGCTGCTTGGACGCCAAGAATCGTCGCGCTTGCCTTGATCCGGTCCGAACGGGAGAGTGCGCCGATTATGATTTACGGCATCGACCCTAAACGCGAGTCGGCGGTTTCATTTTTGAAGCCAAACGCCATCGACGGTGCGCCTCTTACCAGCGCCACGTCGAAAGGTCTGATCATGGGCAGATCCCTCGCTGATCGGCTACAGGTCGAACGAGGGCGCCGTGTCGTGATTTCCGCCCAAGACGAAAATGGCGACATCGCCGAAATTGGCGTCCGTGTCACAGGGTTTTACAAGGGCCAGCCGGATCTTCAAAAATACGCCGTCTTTGTCTCGCTTAAGGAAGCGCAGGCACTCCTCGGCCTCGAAGGTGAGGTTTCCGAAATCGCCTTCCTGGCGCCGCAAAGAGACGGCATCAATGTCGCCATCGAGGATTTGAAACAGGCTGCACCTGATCTCGATATCCGCCGCTGGGACGAGCTTCAACCGTTCGCCAAGGCGATGATCGATCTGGCCGAGGGCGCGAATCTCATCTGGATATTCGTCTCCTTCGTCCTTGTAGCTTTCGGTCTCGTCAATACACTGATGATGGCAGTTTACGAGCGGATGCGAGAGTTTGGATTGCTGCAAGCGCTTGGGATGAAGCCCGTACTGCTGCTTGTCCAAATACTCGTGGAATCCGTTTACCTTGTTGTATTCGGTGCTTTGGCTGGAGCGATCGCCGGTGCCGTAACGGTAAACGCCTTTTCCGGCGGACTAGATTTCGGACATCTCGGTATCGGGGCGGAAATGTTCGGTGTCTCTCAAGTTCTTTATCCGAAAGTGAGCGCGGCCGAGATCACCGTTGCCTGCTCCATTGTTATCGGGCTTTCCATTTTAGCCAGCCTTTATCCTGCATTGCAGGCGTCCCGGCGTGTGCCAGTCGACGTGCTGACTCGTGCGCAAACCTGAGGAGCGACCATGACCGCCGTCATCGAATGCAAGGACGTCAAAAGAACCTATGTCAGCGGTAAGATCGAGGTCCAAGCGCTGCAGGGCGTCAGTCTCAATGTCAGCGCTGGAGAGTTCGTCAGTCTCTCCGGGCCTTCAGGTTGCGGAAAAACTACTCTTCTAAACATTATCGGCGGGCTTGATCGACCTAATGGAGGAGACGTTCGCGTTGAGGACCAATGGCTGAACGAATTATCAAATTCTCAGCTTGCTGATCTTCGGATGAATCGCATTGGGTTTGTTTTTCAAGCTTACAATCTCATACCAGTTCTTTCAGCCGCAGAGAATGTTGGATTTATCATGCAATTACAGGGCAAGTCGACTGGGGAACGACGGCGCCGCGCCAAACAGGTTCTGGACTCTGTCGGTCTCTCTGGCATGGAGAATAGACGACCAGCCGAGCTGTCAGGCGGCCAGCAGCAGCGCGTAGCCGTCGCGCGAGCTATTGCATCAAGCCCCGCAATTGTGCTGGCGGATGAGCCAACTGCAAATCTCGACAGCAAAGCCTCGGACGCTCTCCTTCAACTCTTGCGTCAGCTTAATGAAGAGGAAGGGGTAACGATCGTGATCGCGAGCCATGACCCCAAAGCGCTCGAATACGCTCGCCGGCATGTGAGGCTTGTTGATGGCCAGATTCATTCTGACGCTTAGCCTTCTTTCGGCCGTCAGCATGCCGGCTTTTGCCGAGCCTGATCTGGGGGCCGAAATCAAGCTTCAACAACAAGTGTTGATTACTCGCAATGGCGATCAGCTCGAACACATCGCCGACGATACGCTCGGAATTTCGGGTGCCAACGTTCGTTTAAAGGCGTCAGATGTCTCCGGCCCATGGTCTTATGACGTCAACTACCTCATGGAGGCGGCATACAGCAGCCGGTTTGAAGAGCTTAACTCATTGACGCCGCCACAACGAGCGGAGAGTCCCATCGATCTTGAAGACAGTTTCGTCGAAGGCCCTGACGGACTGGTCGCGCATCGGCTCGATCGTTTCTGGATCGCGCATTCGACCCCGAAGACGGTCGTTCGCATTGGACGCCAAGCCTTAAGTTGGGGCCATGGCCAAGTCTTTCAGCCGCTCGATCTGTTCAATCCCTTCGCGCCCGATGCGCAGGATACGAGCTACAAACCCGGTGCCGATATGGTCTACGGACAATATCTCTTCGACACCGGTGCGGACATTCAAGCGATCATTGTACCGCGAAAGCGCTCCGGTGGCGGACTTTCCTCTGAAGAAAGTTCCTTCGCTGTTAAGGGCTTCTGGATGACAGGGAGCGTGGAGCTGGAAGTCGTCGCAGCGAGCGACTATGGCGACGGCATCCTCGCCATCGGGGGTGCGAGCCCCTTAGGCGATGCAGTCTGGAAGTTCGACGTCGTCTCCACCTTCAAGGATGGAAGCGACGCTTCTGTCTCAGCCGTAACTTCGCTTCAAAACAGCTGGGATTGGGGTGGGCGCCCGGTGACGGGCTTTGTCGAGTATTACCGGAACGGATTTGGCGTCGCCGATCGGCGAGCTTCTACAGAGTTGCCGGAAGATCTGACTAATCGTGTTGCTCGCGGCCAGCTATTCAATACAGGACGGGACTATCTTGCAGTCGGCGCAAGCATCGACTGGACACCTCTTCTCACTCTCACTCCGACGATGATTGTCAATTTAAATGACGCCAGCACGCTTGCGATCATCGACGCCAGTTACAACCTTTCAGACAATGTCAGCTTGATAGCCGGCGCGCAGCTTCCACTGGGGCATCGTCGAACGGAATTTGGCGGTCGTGCCGTTTCGCCTAGCAGTTCCACATACGATAAACGTCCCCACACACTATTCTTCCGTATAGAGAGATATTTTTAAAAATGGGGTTAAACGACAACAAGATGGGAGGTGTAACTCCCACAATTCGACAGTCTGTCCGGATTTCTGATTGCGGACTGATTTTCTTGAGTGGAAACAACAAATCAGTAGAACTGAAGGAGGCGACAGCAACGCTCGATGAACTTGCCCCAACTCCAGTTTTGGATTTTACCGATGACCAACTGCTTCCTTGGGAAGAAGACATACTGAAACAGTTTGTAGCGGAGCAGTCTGTCCACCAAGCTGTGGTCATCGGTGATATGCTGGAACCGCGATACGTTCTCCTTTCACTTCATCTTCTGGAGGCGGGCTTTCATGTTTTCTGTATCGATACGGAATTACAGCAAGAGAGCCCCGAGCGTTTCACTAACCTTCAAAGGCTCACTCAGGCTGGGGTAACGCCTCTAACGTTACAGCAGTTCCACGTCGAAGTTTTAATCTGAGCCCCAAGCCAAGGCCAAAGACTCCGAGATAGAATGAGCGGCGGAAAGGCTCGGCTCACAATTTATCGCAGAAATTTCATTCAAAACCATAGTCTGGCAACTCAAAATCATCTTTCACCGTATTACCCATGAGGAGGTCTGCAATGGGAGGCACGATCATGAAGTGCGTGGCGAGATTTCGCAGCCAGATGCCAAATTCGGTTTTAGGCGTGAAGGAAGATGCAAAGTCTCGCGCCGATTGCTGCTTCTCTTCCAGAAACTCGCGCAGGCGTGCCTCGTAAGCTTTTCCAGCCTCCAACACATCCCCACCGTTACTGTGCAATTCACCAGCCAACACATAGCTTTCCGTCATTGCCAAGCCGGTCCCTTCGCCGGCCAGCAATGAAGCGCACGCAGCCGCATCGCCAACCAGGGCAACACGACCTTTGCTCCAGGATGGCACTTCGATCTGACTGACCCGATCAAAATAGATGTCCCCAGCGGCATCTAGCCGCTTCAAGATTTGCGGGACTTCCCATTCGCTTTCGGCGTAGATCTCGTGCAATACAGATATTCGTGATGTGTTGCTTTCCGGCTCTTTCCCCCCAGGCAATTGGTCTGCCGAAAACACAAATAAGATCAGGCTTCTGTTGCCACGCAGGGCATATCGCGAAACACTTCGCCCTGGCTCGGCATAATTAAGATATACATTCTCATCTCTATGAGGGTAATTATCACATTCGAACGCAGCAACATAATATCCAAGTTTGCGCTCATAAGGACCAGCGCCCCATACCAGTCGCCGGACATTGGAATGCAAGCCGTCGGCACCGACTAGCATATCGAAAGTTTGAGACTGGCCGTTTGAAAATTCTGCGCTTACAGCCTCGTCTGTTTGCTCAATCGCCGTGATGGTCTGGCCGAAACGCGTATCTACCCTATCTGCTACCGTTTCAAACACAATCCGGGCAAGATCTCCTCGCGCCAGACTGGTATATCTGTTGCGTGTCATTCGGCGAAATACATCCGTGGAGAACCCGCCGCGGGTTCGGCCACCATCATTCACCATTCGTATGGATTCCACGTCATATCCTACGTCGTGAATGGTCTCGCGAATGCCCATCTTTTCGGCAACATCGTAGCCCACGCCCCAAAAATCGATGACATACCCGCCTGTCCGCAATTTTGGCGCTTCTTCAATAATCGTTACTTCATGCCCATCTTTTAGCAGCCAATACGCAAGGGTGGGGCCAGCAACTCCAGCGCCGCTAATGCAGATTTTCATAGAATACTCCTTGTGGACCACATGGTCCGCACCGTTGGTTCTAACCTTCCAGTCCGTTACAATCAAGCCATGAGCCGCCCCAGATTCGAAAATCTCGACCCATCGAAACAGCGCCTCCTGATGGATGCAGCTGCCGCAGAATTTGGGACTAGGGGATTTGAAGGCGCTTCACTGAACCGCATTCTTGAAGTGGCGGGCATCAGCAAGAGTTCGCTATATTACTACTTTGATGACAAGGCCGACCTATTCCGCACTCTTTTAGAGAAGTCCCTTCTAAAAATGCAGGACGAGATTGGACCGTTCGACCCACTGGACTTAGACCGATCTTCCTTCTGGCCTGAATGCGAGCGCTTTTATGGCAAGTGCGTGGACATGCTCGGAAGGGATGAATGGTTCGTGCGACTTGGACGAATGTTTTACCAGTTCCAGAACAGCCAAAGCCTTGCAGAGAGTGCGGAAGAAATGTTTTCCATCGCCCGACAATGGGCAAAAGTATTACTTGAGCACGGCCAAGCACTCGGCCAGGTGCGCACAGATCTGCCAATTGATTTGCTTGTTACCTGTACACTAGGTCTTGCCCAGGCCCTGGATGAGTGGGTCTTTTTGAACTGGGAAAAAATCGAAGGCAAAGACCGCAAGGAAATGACGTCGTCTCATATCGGCATGTTCCGTAGACTTCTTTATCCAGAAAACTGAATTCGTTTCTTTTGCTTCGCACCCATCCGGTGATGTCGCCCCGCTCAGAGTCGGCGAACAAATAGTTCTTCCGGCCGACAGGAATACAACGCATGTTGAGTTCGGCGTCATTGTTATCAAGTTCCAGTTCGCCGTGTTCCAAATTGACCTTCAGCTTGGTCAGCAGGATAAGTGCAAAGCTGATCGCCTTACCAAGAGCATGCTTGGTAGAGACCTGCAAAACTTGGTTGCGCAGCCAGTCTTCAAAGTCGTCTAGCGTTAGTTTTGATTGTTCCTGGCACACCATCTGTTTCTCGATGGCGAAAAAGCTCAGAAATCTTTTCTGACAGCTTCTTCGGCCATAACCGAGCCCGAGCCTTTGACGAGATCAACAGATTTGCGCCGGATAGGCACCTACAGGCAACCTCCATGATATCCGGAGTCTCATACAGAGGATTGAAGCTGACATAGCCATCAGCATGGATATAGCCGGCTAGAAACGATGAGGATCCATAATGAGAATCAACATGAACATGTGAAATTACCATCCTGGTTGATTTTGTTGGGACCGGATCGGGGCGCCTCCGGCTGCGCCGGACCGCGCTCGCGTGAATGGAGCCGCCCAAGCGGGCGTCTCCACCCTTCGGGCTTTGATCGCTGGCGCATCTTGATCGTTTCAAACAGCGGACGGGTCGCGGAACGCGCCCCGGCTTTTTTGGTGTTTCCCCTGAAGACGGGGGTGGGCGGTCGGCGCGTATGGCGCCGGGCGGTCCCGGCCGCAAGGGCCTTGGATTTTAGTCCGTCTAGGTCGCTTTTCTCCTCCTACCAAAACCCTTGCGCCCGCGCCCTCATGCCCGGCGCCTGACGGCCTCTCACCGCCCACCCCCGCCTTCCGGGGAAATGTGTGACAGGGCGGAGAAGGAGGCTGATGCCATGACCACACCTGCGAACACCGCACCCCTTGAAACGCCTGCCGGGCGAAGCTGCGAAACACCCCAGCGGGATGATTGCCGCATCTATGTGGCCTGCCTCGCGGCTTACAATAACGACATTCTGCACGGGCGCTGGATCGACGCCGCCAGCGGCGAAGCCCATATCTGGGGTGAGACGCGCGCCATGCTTGCCGCCTCGCCTATTCCGAATGCGGAGGAATGGGCGATTCACGACTATGAAGGCTTCGAGGGCGCAAGCCTTGAAGAATATTCCAGCTTTGAAACCGTTGCGGCGCTGTCCGAGTTTATCGGCGAACATGGCCGTCTTGGCGCGGAACTCTACAGCCATTTCGGCGACGATCTGGAAGCGGCGCGCGCCGCCTTCGAGGATTATGCGGGCGAACATAAAAGCCTCGCGCACTTCGCCGAGGATTTGAATCTGGAATGCGGCCCCGCCATTCCGAAACGCTACGAATATTACATCGATTGGGAGGCGATGGGCCGCGACATGGAATTGTCGGGCGACGTCTTCACCATTGAGACGGGATTTGAAGAAGTCCACGTCTTCTGGTCGCGTTGAGGGGGCGAGAACGATGGCCCGCTTTCAAGCCAAACCAAGAGAGGACGGCAAAGGCCCTTACAGATGGGCGCATGTGGTCCGTTCAAGCAAAGGGTTTCGCCTTGGCTCGATCTACCGCCAGATGGGCGATGATCTGAAGACGGTTGAAACCCGCGCCCTGACGCAGATTTGCGCCCGCGAAGGCTTTGACCTCAGGAGGGCGCCATGACCTTCACCGAAACCTTTGGCGGCTTCGTGTGCGAAGGCGATGCGATCCACTGCGAAAAAGACGGGTATCACGTCACCGCGCGCATCTTCCGCGATGATTGCCCCGACGCGCCGGACAAGCGCCAGGACGGATTCTGGCCCTCGCTCTACAAGGATGCGCCCGGCTTCATCGGACCCGGAAAGAACTTTCGCCAGCGCTTCGACGACGCTCAAGCGCGCGCCGAACACATCATGGGGGCGTGGCGCAAGGACGACTGGTTCTACTGCGGCGTCGTCCTGTCAGTGAGTTTCGCCGAGATAAAATTGCTTGACTGCGCCGCCAGCCTCTGGGGCGTTGAGGCGAATTATCCCGATACCGACAATTCCTATCTGACCGAAACTGCAAACGAACTTCTGGCCGAAGCCCTCGACGCCGCGCGGGCCGAGCAGGCGCGGCTTTGCGCGACCCTTTGCAATCAAGATGCCGCAAGCGGCTGACGAATATCCCAACTCCAACCCATAAGGACACGACCGCATGAAACTCCAACATATCCCCGTCGAGCAGTTGAAAGTCAGCAAGCTGAATATGCGTTATGAGCGCAGAAAGCCCGATATTTCGGATATCTTGCCGTCGATTCGCGAACGCGGCGTTCGCCAGACGCTGCTTGTTCGCAAGGAAGGCCAGCACTACGGCGTTGTCGCCGGTCGTCGCCGCCTGTTCGCCCTCAAACAGGTCGCCAAGGAAACCGGCAAATCCCTCACCGCGCCATGCGGCGTTCTTGGGCCGGGAGACGACGCCGAGGCGATTGAAGACTCGCTTCTGGAAAACATCGCCCGGTTGCCGCCCGGCGAGTTGCAGCAATATGACGCCTTCGCCCGGCTCGTTCAGGCAGGAAAGTCCGTCGAAGACATCGCCGCGACCTTTGGCGTTACGGACCTTAAAGTACGCCGCGTGCTGGCGTTGGCGAACCTCTTGCCGGACATCAAGCGGCTCTATGAAGAGGACGAGATCGATGCGGGCACATTGCGCGCGCTGACCCTCGCCACGCCGGACCAGCAGGAAAGCTGGCTGAAACTCGTCGCTGATCCGAACGAACACGCCCCGCGCGGCGAACGCCTGAAAGCATGGCTGACGGGCGGCGCGCGCATCTTCACCAAGGCGGCGCTGTTCGATCTTGCCGTCTATGACGGGCATATCCTGACCGACCTGTTCGGCGACAGCGCCATTTTCGCCGACCCGGACCTGTTCTGGTCCTGTCAGAACGCCGCCATCGCCGAACGGATCGACGCCTACAAGGCGGCGGGCTGGCAAGCGGTCGAGATATTGGAACGCGGGGCGTACTTTTCGTCATGGGAATATGTGAAACGACCCAAGACCAAGGGCGGGCGCATCTATGTCGAAACCCGCCATGACGGCGCCGTGACCTTCCATGAAGGCTATATCGGCCAGAAGGAAGCGCAGCGGCTTGAGCGCACGGCGAAAGGGGAGAAGGGCGCAGCGGCGCCTGAAAAACCGGAAATGTCCGGCCCCTTGGGGGAATATGTCACCCTCCACCGTCACGCCGCGATCCGGGCGCGCTTGCCCGGTCATCCGGGCGTCGCGCTCCGTCTCGCCGTCGCCCATCTGCTGATCGGCTCGGCGCTCTGGCGCATCGAGGCCGACCCGCAGCGAACCCGCAAGCAGGCGACAGCCGACAGCCTCGCCGCCAGTGAAGGCGAACGCCTCATGCAGGAAGAGGCCGCCCATGTCTGCGCCATGATCGGTTTTGAAAATCCCGAACGCGGGCTGGTGCGCCAGAACGGAGACGGCTGGACGACCGCCAAGGTGTTCGCAAGGCTTTTGGAAATGAAGGACAGCGATGTGCTGCGCATACTCGCTCTTGCAATGGCCGAAAGTCTGGAAGCAGGATCGCCAATGGTCGAGGCTTTGGCGCAGACCATCGAACCCGACCTCGCCGCGCTCTGGACGCCGGACGAAGCGTTCTTCGATCTCTTGCGGGATAAGCGCGTCATCAACGCGATGGTGGCCGACATCGCGGGTGACGCCGCCGCAAAAGCCTGCCTCACGGAAACCGGCAAGGCGCAAAAGCAAATCATCCGTAACCGCATCGATGGCAAGGGATGCGAAGCCTCGCCCGACTGGCGTCCGCGCTGGATGACGGATGTTCCCACAGCCTATCTCACCGCCAATGGCTGTCCGCCTGTCGCGGCGTCGGAAAAGGCGCGCTCGGCGGTTTCAGAAGAGAAGAAAGCGGTAGCGTAACGATCAAGCGCCGCGCTGGTTCGCCAGTGCGGCGCCTACCTCATCGAGGCAGGATCGAAGACTGTCGGCGAGCCCGGTCAACGCCGCCATATCTGCTTCGCCGGGTGCGGCGGACTGAAGCGCGAGCATTTCGCAGACCAATGCGTGAAGGGCTACCGGCCCGCACACGCCGTCATCGCCGAACAGTCGCGCATTGTCCTCGGCGGACAAATTCTCGCAATCAAGCGCGACGAATCCCGACTGCGTCATGAAAATGCGCAGGCGCTCGATATCTACAGGATGATTCACCTCAAACGCCTTTCTCAAATGCCCGCCGTCAGCCGCGAATGACGATTCCCAAATATATTTGGTAGCGAAGAATCGCGCCCCTTGTCCACTTGGGGCGGATGAACGCAAGGGATATCGTCGCACGGAATGTCAGGAAAAGACGCGCCGAACTGGGCCTCAGCCAGGACGAGGTCGGCGCGCGCGCTGAATCGTCCGGCAACTATATCGGCATGATCGAGCGCAGCGAGACATCGGTTTCCATCGACATGCTCGCAGACATCGCCGAAGTGCTGGGCGTATCCCTGCGCGACCTTGTCGATCCCGATTGGACTGGAGAGGAGCACGGATCGGCGAATTGAGCCGGGCCTCGCCTCTTTCGGAACCGGCATCACCGACTGGTCTCGGCAACTCGGCGGCCGCGCCTTGCGTCGTCGAAACGGGTTGAGCCTGCATCCAGTCGCTTGCGCCATCACCATCTCTCATAGCGCCAGACCCTCGTCTCGGCCACTTCCCCTTAGCGAGCCCTGACCCATGGGCCGAAACGCCGCCGGCCCTGAAACCCTGCGCTGCCCGCTTTTTTCCTCCCCGCTGCGCGGGTTCATCGCGAACCAAAAAAGCGCGCGGCTCCGGGTGCTCCACATGCGTTCCGCCCGGCTCCGTAGAGCCGGTTCGGACCGTCGCCGCCCCGGCCTTCATGGGGGGGCGCCAAGGGGATTGGCCCCGAGCAGGGCGCGACAACATGGAGACGAAAATCATGGCTCAAGCACTTGGATATGTGACGCAAACCGAAAACGGCGATTACGAAGGTACCCTCGCCATGGGCGTTAACGCCCGCATCAGAATCACCCGCAACGCGGCGAAAGAGCCGGGCTCGAAACAGCCCGACTTCCGCATCTTCAGCCCGCAATTCGGGGAACTTGGCGGCGGCTGGACCCGCACCGGAAAGACCTCGGGACGTGAATATGTGTCGCTGACACTGGCGCATCCGATGATCTCGCAGCGCCGGGTCTACGCCAATCTCGGCCCCGCCTCGGGCGGTCAGGACGGCGAGTTCGCGCTCCTCTGGAACGCGGCCTGAATAGAATTCGACGCGCGGGCGACATCCCGCGCGCCGATCGCTGCGCGGTTCAATCTCTGGTTTGTAATTTTCAATTGAAATTTTAACGAATCCTAACCGTCAACTGCGATCATGGCCGGCCAGGAGTTCCGATGAATGATCGCGCGACAAGTCCAAGACAATCAGAACGCGCCGGCGATCCGCCGGCGCGGGATCTGCGTCTGCCTTATGCGGCCTGGGCATGGGAGTATCTGAGGCGAAACAGGGACTATGCGCGCAGCTATCGATCCTCCCGCGCCGGTCGCGCACGACCCGTTCCGCTGAATACAGGCGCCGTTCTGATCCGCGAAAAAAGACGATGGTCCGATGCCGAAAAGTGGGGACTCTTGAGCTTCGCCGACCCGGAAAAGTCTTGCGAAGAAGCGAATGTTTTCTGGCGGCCCGACAGGCTGGCGGGCGCCTTGCCGATCCAGCTTCTCCGGCTTCGGGGAACGGGCGTCGATGGCGAAAACGCCGCGCATGAGGAAATCGAACTCTGCCAGCTTCAAACCCGGCGGATCATGCTCGACACAGTCGATGGCGCCCGTCACATTCTGTTGTGCGGACGGCGTTTCTGGGTTCAGCTTGTTTGCGAAGCCCCGCGATCACGGGCTGAAAACTGCGCCATCGCGGTTCGGATCGATTCAATTCGTCATTATCAGCGTCGTCTTGATACTGCGAGCCAGCTCCTGTCGCTCTATCATTCAGCAGGCGGAAAAATTTCCCTGATCGGGCGCAGCCGGGACTCGACACGGCTCGCGCAAGGGCTTATCGCCATCGACATTGTGAATGCGGGCGGGTCCCATCGCGATGTCGCCGAGGCGATCTACGGCGCTGACAAAGTGGCGGAACGCTGGGGCGGACCATCCTGCTACTATGAAGACTGGGCAAGACGGCTTGTCGCCCGCGCCCGCTTCATGGTGAATGAAGGCTATCTGGGCCTTCTCGGGAAAAAGACCCTTTAACGCATGGTGAAGGTCGTCGCGGCGAAAACGCAACGTCGCGAATTCGCCGCTTCAGCCTCCCTCAAAATCCGTCATGATTTCCTCTAGGAGCCGAAAATTCGACCGGCCCCGACACTGTTGTTGCGTAGTGGGGACATCATGGAACACGCGAAAAATCCGCCTGTCGAAAGTCCGTATTTCACCGCCGCCGAGGCTGCCGCTTATCTCAGGCTTGAAGAATCAACCCTCAACGCCATGCGCTGGCGAAAGGAAGGACCGAACTGGCGCAAGCATGGCGGCAAGGTCGTCTATCACAGGGATGCGCTGGATCGCTGGTCGCGCGGGCGCGATTCCGATCCGACCGTGAGAAACGAACCCGGCGCGAATGAGGACGGCGATGGCGCCCGGTCCTGAAGCCCATCGCCTCACCGTCGTCATCCTTCAATATCGAAAGAACAGGCTTAATCATCGGCTCGTTTTCGGGACGGCGCGCTTCATTGTGCGCCGGGGATGGCGGCGAAGACTCGCCGCGTTCGCCCCCGATGCGACCTTCGGTTATGAGCGCTGGCAGGCGGGAGACCACGGCACGCGGGACTGGCGATTGTTCGTGTGCCGCACGTCATCACAGGGGTCGCTGACGAAGATTCCGGGCGTGCTGCCGGGGGCCGTCCTGCTGCTTGAAGCGCGCGGAAAAACGAAAGTGAAGCGCGCCTTCGCCGCCTTCGATGCGCTCAGGCGGGAGGGCGAAAGCCTTGAAGACCTGGCGCCGCATCGCTGGCGCGCGCTGCACAACGCGCTCCAAACACGCCCATCCACATTGAACGACGGGAGCGATCCATCATGGCCGCGCGTCTGATTGCAGGAACCGCCGCAACGATCGTGTGCGCCGCAACAGTGGTGCAAATTGCGGCGCCGCCGAACCCGCTTGTCCTCTATAATCCAAGCGAAAGCGCGCCGGTCGGATGGTACAGGATCGACGCAGACGGCGCCGTCAAACGCGGCGCGATGGTCGCTGCATATGCACCGGATGAGGCGCGACTGCTCGCCCATGAACGGGGTTATCTGCCGTCCCATATTCCCCTCATCAAGACTGTCTGGGCGGCGGCGGGAGAAGAAATCTGTTCCGAAGGAGGCGTCATCCGCGCCCCGAACCGTCCTGATATATACGCGCTGGCGCAGGACGGTTCGGGGCGGGAGATGCCGGTCTGGACAGGCTGTATTGTCCTTCGTTCAGACGAGATTTTTCTCGTCTCCACCGATGTGCAGACTTCTTTCGACAGCCGGTATTTCGGACCGGTCCCGGTCAAAAACGTGCTCGGCACGGTCGATTTCGTTGGTCCGGAACCGGATCGATCGGATGCGTCCGGCGCGCAAACCGGCGGGGCGCGGGACGAACGTCAGTGAGGGGCGCGGAGGGCAAGATAAAAGACGGGAGCGCCCCCTGGGCGCTTATCCCTTGTCTGCACATCATTTTCGGGAGTGATATTATTCGTGCAGGGAGCACCCCCGATTGCACGGTTACTCCGGTCATGACTGACGTATTCGGGGGTGATCCCCGGAAATCGACTGATGGGACGTGGGCGTCATGACGGGCGACGGCGACAGGTTCGAGGTGCGCCTCGGCCGCATGCGGTCGCCGTCAGGCGCGCGCAAGGTCGAGGGCTTCTTCCGCAAGGTCTCGAAGGGCGCCCGCAAACTCGGGCGCGGCGGCGGACGCGGGCGCTCGCAACGCAGCGCTGCGCGCACGCAGTTTTACCGGCGCGTTCTGGTCAAGGTGCGTGTCGTCAGCATGGATCCAAAAGGCCGCCTCGCGCAGAAGCTCCACCTCAACTATGTGGAGCGGGATGGGACCGGCCCGGACGGCGAGCCCTCGCGCCTCTATGACCGGCATGGCCCGGACGCCGACAAACAGGCATTCCTGGAGCGCGGGGCGGAGGACCGCCACCAGTTCCGGATCATTCTGTCTCCGGAGGATGCGGGCGAGCTTTCCAGCCTCACCGAATTCACACGCGACCTGACGGCGCAGATGGAGCGCGATCTTGGAACCAGGCTCGACTGGGTGGCGGTCGATCACTACGACACCGGCCAGCCCCATACGCATCTCATCATCTCGGGCAAACGCGACGATGGGCGCGATCTCGTCATCCCCCGCGATTTTATTTCGCGTGGCCTGCGCGAACGCGCGCAGGCGCTTGTCGAGCTTGAACTCGGACCCGTTCCGGAAACCGACGGCCGCGCCCGCATGGCTCGCATGGTCGGACAGGCGCGTTTCACCGAGATCGATCGCGCCCTCATCCGGCGCGCGCGGGAGAGTGTCGTCGATCTGTCCGGACCGCACCGTCCCGGCGACGGATGGCGCCGACAGATTGAGCGCATGCGTCTTGGAAAATTGCAGGGGATGGCCCTCGCCGAACCCTTGGGAAAGGGACGCTGGCGATTGGCGGACCATGCCGAAACGGATCTGCGACGCATGGGCGAGCGTGGCGACGTCATCAAGGCCATGCACCGCGCTATGCGAAATCAGGGCGTCGCGCGCACGCTTGATGCTGGTGCGATTTTCGATCCCGCATCCGAGGGCGCTCGGCCTGTCACAGGCGTCATTCTAGACAAGGGCGTCGCCGACGACGTCAACGACCGCGCCTTCATCGTAGTTGACGGGCTTCGGGGCCGGCCTGTCCATGTCGTCGTCGGCGGCGAGGATCGGCTTGCGTCTCTTGAGACAGGTCGCATCGTTACCGTCGCGCCGCCGAACCGGGACCCGCGCCGGGCCGATCATGTCATCGCCGAGATCGCCGCCGCCAATGAGGGGCGCTATTCCAGCGCGCTCCACATGGCGCACGATAAGAGCGCCCGGCCAGAGTTCGTGGCCGCCCATATCAGGCGGCTCGAAGCGCTCCGGCGTGTGGGTCATGCAACACGCGTATCGGATGGAAGCTGGCGCGTGCCCGAAGACTATCTGGACCGCGCAGGCGATTATGAGAAAGCCGCCACCTCCGGCCGCCCGGTCGAGATTAGGGTGCATTCCTCTTTGCGGCTGGCGCAGATGAAGTCGGCGATGGGCGCGACCTGGCTCGATGAGCATTTGCGGGACTTCGATGATGCAGGCGCCGTTCATGGCTTCGCTGGCGAGGTCGAGGCGGCGCGCATCGCACGGCGGCAATTTCTGATGCAGCAGGGTCTGATAAATCACGACCATGGACGGTTGTCACAATCGGTGCTCGATAGGCTCGAAGCTCATGACCTGAAGGACGCCGGCGACTCCCTCGCCGAAACGCTTGGCAAACCCTATGCCCCGGCGCCGGCGGCCGGGCGCGTGAATGGTGTGTACACGCAGGCGGTTGAACGACCGAGTGGCAGATACGCCGTCATCGAGCGGACGCGCGATTTTACGCTCGTTCCATGGCGGGACGTGATGGACCGCAATCTCGGCAAGTCGGTGAGCGGCCTCGTCCGGGAGGGCGGGATTAGCTGGACGCTGACGCGCGGAAGGGGGATTGGATGATTGGGCGAGGGCGTCTTGTAGTCATCTATGGCTACGTCTGGCTACCGGCCTTGATGGAGCCTTCGGAACCTGTCCGAAGAGTTATAGTCAGTTTAGCCGGGTGAGACCTAAACCAGTGGCCGTTACAGAGGAATCGGTTATAGTAAGTTTAGCATTCGATCCCCTAAACTCGCTATAAGTTGTCAATCATGAAGGCACTTGCCAATCCATACGCGCCAGGCGCTGGCTACCCGCCTCCGGAACTTGCCGGGCGGGACGGCATCCTCGACGAGGCGGGGCTTGCGATCAAGATGAGCCGCGCCGGCAAACCTGCCCGAAGCGTCATGCTGGTTGGACTTCGCGGCGTCGGCAAGACCGTCCTCCTCAATGAGATTCAGTCGATGGCCGACAGAGAAGGCGCCTTCACCGACTTCATCGAAGTCAGCAAAAACGAGCCGCTTTCCGTCGTCATCATCGCCACCCTGCGCGCCGCCCTGCTGAAGCTCGACCGGATGAAGGGCGTCAGCGAAAAGGTGAAAAAGGGCTTGCGCGTCCTCAAGAGTTTTGTCGGCGCCGTGAAAGTCAAATATGGCGACGTGGAATTTTCCGTCGACGTGGAGGAAGAAGCCGGCGTCGCTGACAGCGGCACACTCACGCGCGACCTCGCGGAACTGTTCCTTGCCGCCGGTGAGGCGGCGAAAGCGCGGAAGTCATCGATTGTTATCCTAATCGATGAAATTCAGAACCTTGAGCTGGACGAGTTTGAAGCGCTGATCATGGCGATTCACCGCGTCGATCAAAAGCGTCTTCCGTTTCTGGTTGTCGGCGCCGGGCTGCCGACGCTTGTCAAACTGTCAGGCGATGCGAAGTCCTATGCCGAGCGATTGTTCGACTACCCGGATATTGGCAGCCTGAATGACAAAGACGCACGACAAGCGCTGGTCGCTCCGGCGAAAGACGCCGATGTGGCCTATGATGAAAAAGCGGTCGCTCTGATCCTTCAGCACACAAAGGGATATCCGTATTTCCTTCAGGAATGGGGATACCAGTGTTGGAAAGCCGCCACGAAATCTCCCATCACCGTCAAGGATGTCAACACGGCAAGCAAGGCCGCCATCGCCCGTTTGGACGACAACTTTTTCAAGTCGCGCTATTCGCGCCTTGCCGACCCTCAAAAGGAATACCTTCGCGCCATGGCGGAACTCGGTCCCGGTCCGCACCGCTCCGGAGATATTGCGAAACAGATGCGCAAGACATCTCAGCAAGTTGCCTTCATCCGCGACGCGCTCATGCAAAACGGCATGATCTACAGCCCGAAATATGGCTACGCCGCATTCACAGTGCCGCTCTTCGACGAATTCATGAAGCGTGTGATGCCGTAAGAGGGGACAATGCCCACCCGTATCAGCAAAGAACGGTTTGACACCTTCCTGTTCGGGCTTCGCGGTTCCGGCCAAACCGAGAACTGGACTGATGTCGCCCATTGGGAAACCCATGACGGTCAGGCGCTGGCCGCTCTATTTTACGTCGAGAATGATAAGATTGACGCTTTCATGGGAGCTTTGTTCCTGCGGGATGAGCACAATCGCTTCTGCGCCTTCCCTCCGCTTGTCCCATTCAGGACGAAACGCGCCGGCGAGCAGTCGATCCTGGAGAAGCTGACCGACATAGAGGCACAAACCGAACCGTTGCCAGTCCCGGACTCCGACCTTCCGGCGGGGATCGATTTGTTTACCGTTGAACACGACGCACCGCTCAATCCGATATTCCTGAATCTGCGCGACAGCCAGCATTCCTCCGCCGCCCGAGAAATCATTCGGGAGACGGCGAAGTGGTTCGTGGATCGCGACGGCAACTTCGCCCGCGACTTCCAAACCACCGGAACGAGCGCGCGGTTTTGGGAGCTTTATCTGTTCCGTGTCTTCCGGGATCTGGATTTCGACATTGATTTCTCGGTCGCTTCGCCCGACTTCGCGCTTTCGAAAGGCGACATGAAACTCTTCGTCGAGGCCACGACCGCTAACCCGGCTGACCAAGCTTTCGTGGACCTCATGGCCGGCCCCGCGCCGCCGCCTGAGGATTTCTGGCGCTTTATCGAAAACGATATGGCACTGATTTTCGGATCGCCGCTCTATACAAAACAGATGAAAGCCTATTGGGAGAAAGCTCCTGTCAAAGGGCATCCCTTCGCAATCGCTGTAGCGGACTTTCATGCGCCCGGTTCAATGACATGGTCGCACACCGCCTTGTCGATCTATTTGTACGGCGTGAGCGTAATGCGAAAGACAGGAGAGGACGGCCAAGAGATGGCCGCGCCAAAACCTCTGGAGGAACATCGACGCGGCGACAAAGTCATACCGGCGGGTTTTTTTAATCAACCCGGTACAGAGCATATCTCAGCTGTCATTTTTTCGAACGCGGGCACGAAGGCGAAGTTCACACGCATGGGAACACTCGCCGGGTTCGGCGACCCTGATATGGCGGTCCGGCGCATGGGGATTCAATCAAATCCAATGCCGGGCGCGCTTGAAGGTCTGCCATTCGACATCAACATTGAAGCACCAGACTATGAGGAACGGTGGCCGGATGAACTCGAAATCTATCACAATCCAAACGCGGTCATACCGTGGCCGGATGAATCGGTTCTTCCGGATGTCACTCATTTCAAAAAGCACGATGGCGAGCTGATCTGGCGCGGCGCGCCGTTTCGCGTGCTGACGTCAAGAACGTTGGTCGAGCGGCGTCCGCCGTTCTCTAATGCGGATGAGGAGATTCGGTGAAACTTGCTAGGCGGGAGGGAATTTCCGCCTGACAAGAGCGTCCTCAGATTTCCTGAAAATGCCACACAGAACACCAAGCAGATGGCGATCTGACCGCCACCACACCAACGATAATTCTACTGACCCTAGCTCGATACGGGCCACAACGAAAAATTCCCCTGAACACCCTGATCTTGTTCAAATTTCTATACTCTTTCCTGAGTAGACGAGTCCTTGCTCCAAGCACGAAGCTGTCCTCATCAGATTTTATGAGGATGCTCCGTGTCGCCGCAATCAATACTCATTGGACAGATCATAATCGTGCTCGCCACGATTGTTTGCGGTGTCTGGCTGTCGACGCAATGGGTCGCTGCGCAGTTTTCTTATGACGCCTACCTTGGACCAGCCTGGTTCCACATCGGCGAGACCCCCGTCTACTATCCATGGCGCTTATTTGAATGGTGGTACGCCTTCGACGCATACGCGCCGGGCGTTTTCGCCAGAGGCGGCGCTATTGCAGCCGGCAGCGGATTTCTAGGCGCGTTCGTCGCCGCGATCGGATCGGTCTGGCGGGGACGGCAAGCCAAGAATCTGACGACATACGGATCGTCACGCTGGGCCGCCCGCAAGGACTTGCAGACTTGCGGCATGCTCAAGCCCTCCGGCGTTTTTCTTGGGCGCTTCGATGACGACTATCTTCGTCATGACGGCCCTGAACATGTCATGGCGTTCGCGCCGACGCGATCCGGCAAGGGCGTTGGTCTCGTTGTTCCAACCCTACTGAGTTGGACGCAAAGCGCCGTCATTCACGACATCAAGGGTGAGAACTGGCAACTCACATCGGGGTGGCGCTCGAAATTCTCTCATTGCCTTCTGTTCGACCCCACCAATGCCAGCAGCGCCAAATACAACCCGCTTCTGGAAGTCCGCAAAGGCGCGAACGAGGTTCGCGACGTTCAGAACATTGCGGACATTCTGGTCGATCCTGAAGGCGCTCTGGAGCGGCGCACCCATTGGGAGAAGACCGGCCACGCTCTGTTGGTCGGCGCCATCCTGCATGTTCTCTACGCCGAGAAAGAAAAGACGCTCGCGCAGGTCGCGCGCTTTCTGTCTGATCCCGACCGCCCCTTCGAGAAAACCCTCTGGGTCATGATGTCCACGAACCATCTGGGCGACGATGGCGAAGCGCGGCCGCATCCCGTGGTCGCGCAAGCCGCCCGAGAGCTTCTGAACAAGTCAGAGAATGAGCGGTCCGGCGTCCTGTCCACGGCAATGAGCTTCTTAGGGCTTTATCGCGACCCAACCGTGGCGGAGGTGACATCTGCTTGCGACTGGCGCATCGCGGATCTCATAGATGCAGACAAGCCGGTCTCACTTTACCTCGTTGTTCCGCCCTCAGATATTTCACGCACCAAGCCGCTCGTCCGGCTCATTCTCAACCAGATCGGCCGCCGGCTGACCGAGAAGCTGGACGGCCAGATCGATGGCGATCGCCGCCGACAGGTCTTGTTGATGCTCGACGAGTTTCCCGCGCTCGGCCGGCTCGACTTCTTCGAGAGTGCATTGGCCTTCATGGCGGGCTACGGGTTGCGCGCATTCCTGATCGCCCAATCCCTCAATCAGATTGAAAAAGCGTACGGGCCGAACAATTCGATCCTCGACAATTGCCATGTGCGCGTCGCCTTCGCGACCAATGACGAACGTACGGCGAAGAGAATTTCCGACGCCCTCGGCACCAAGACCGAGATGCGCGCCATGCGCAACTATGCCGGACACCGTCTGGCGCCCTGGCTCGCCCATGTCATGGTTTCGCGGCAAGAGACGGCGCGCCAGCTTCTCACCCCCGGCGAGGTAATGCAGCTTCCCGCCGAAGACGAGGTCGTGCTCGTATCCGGCCTGCCGCCAATTCGGGCAAAGAAGCTCAGATATTTCGAGGACGCCAATTTCACCGACCGCGTAGGGTCTCCAGCGTCAATCGGTGATCGCGGAACGCCTTATGCGGACCGGCCGCCATCTCGCACAGATGACTGGGGAACCCGGCGCCGCGCGGTCGATGAACGCCTCGTCCGGTCCTCATTCGGGAACGGTCATGATGCGGATGATGGCGGCAAGGACCTCAAGCCGGAAATCGACGCGCCTGCACAACCGGACATCGACGCCGCCGAACAGGATCGCAGCGATACGCCTGTCAGCGATAGCGATGAGGTTGCGATCAAACGCGCGGCGGACCTCGCCCGTGCGACCGACACCGCGCGCCGTGCTTACGGCGTCGACAAGGGAACCCCCAAGATTGACCTGATGGATTTTTGAACGATGCCCTCCACCAAACCCCGCATCTGGTCCTATATCGACCCCATCAATCACGCGCGATTGAAGGCGCTGGCGAAACGTCCGGGATCGAATGAATCCCAGATCGTCAACGACGCCCTCACCGCGTTCTTCATGGGCGAACACGAAGTCAAACGGGACGCCGCGCTGATCCGGCGTCTGGACCGCATGACCCGGCAGGCCGAAAGCCTCAATCGCAGTCAGGTCATAACCGCTGAAGCTTTCGCACTGTTCGTCCGCTATTTCCTGACCGTCATTCCCCCCGTGCCGGATGCAGACAAGCGCGCCGCCCAGGCGCAGGGCGCTGCGCGTTTCGAGCGCTTCATTGAGAGCCTGCAAACCGTCCTCGCGGACGGCGAGACCGTCATCTTCGCCGCACTCCAGGATGTCATGTCCGACAAGAGCGCCTTTTTCACCAAGGACGAATTGATGCGCCTGCACGATCCGGCGCCGGAGCGGGAGCATGCCGATGCCTGATGCGCGCGCCCAAACCTACCTTCGAACCGAGACCATGCTGAAAACCGCCATGGGACCGGCCGTCGTCGAGGCGCTGGATGATCCCGCCATTGTTGAAGTGATGGTCAATCCCGATGGCAAGATCTGGATCGACGCCCATGGTGACGGCCGCATGGAGACCGGGGCAGTCATGCCCGCTGCGGAAGCTGAACGGGTCATTCGCGTCGTCGGCAGCCATATCGGTCAGGAAGTGGATAGGCTCCACCCCATTGTCAGCGCCGAGCTGCCGGGCGGGGGAGAACGCTTCGAGGGCGTCATTCCGCCCGTGACCACGGCGCCGTGCTTCTCCATTCGAAAGCCGGCCGCCCGCGTCTTCACGCTCGACGATTATGTCGAGACTGGCGTGACAAGTGCAGAAGACGCAGACGCGCTCAAGGCCGCCGTCCGAGACGCCATGAACATCCTGATCGTCGGCGGCACAGGGTCGGGCAAGACCACCCTCGCAAACGCTTTGCTCGCTGAGGTCGCAATGAGCGGCGATCGCGTCGTGATCCTCGAAGACACGCGCGAACTGCAATGCGAGGCCAAGGACAAGGTCAATCTGCGGACTCAGGCCGGCGCTGTCGCCATGGCCGATCTCGTTCGCTCGACCCTGCGGCTGCGACCCGACCGGATTATCGTCGGCGAGGTCAGAGGCGGCGAAGCCCTCGACATGCTCAAAGCCTGGAACACGGGCCATCCGGGCGGAATCGCCACCATTCACGCCAACTCCGCCGGCGGCGGTCTCCAGCGCCTTGAACAGCTTGTGTCGGAAGTGACGGCTCAGACGCCGCACGCGCTGATCGCCGAAGCCATCGATCTCATCGTCTTCATCGCAGGGCGGGGACCGGAACGCCGGGTACGGACAATCAGCCGGGTGCTTGGCCGCGAGGCCGGCGACTACCGCCTGGAACCTTTTTCCTCCCCCCTCAGCCAAATCGTCAAACTGAAAGGAAGCTCATCATGATCCTGACGAAACACACCTGCCGCGCGCTTGCAATCACGCTCGGTCTCATCGTCCTTGTTGGTCCCGCCCACGCGGCCGGGTCCGGCATGCCCTGGGAGGCGCCTCTTGATTCCATCCTCCAGTCGATCGAGGGACCGGTCGCCAAGATCGTCGGCACGCTCGCCATCATTATTACCGGCCTGACGCTGGCGTTCGGCGATACGGGCGGCGGTTTCCGCAAACTGATCCAGATCGTTTTTGGTCTCTCCATCGCGTTCACAGCAACGAGCTTCTTCCTGTCCTTCTTCTCGTTCGGCGGCGGCGCAACGATCTGATGACCGAAGGTTTCGCCATACCCGTACACCGCTCCTTGACCGAGCCGATCCTGATGGGCGGCGCGCCCCGCAACGCCGCCATCCTCAACGGCACGATCGCGGCCGCGCTGGGCCTGGGGCTTCAGGTCTGGGTCGCCGGTGTCCTCTACTGGATCATCGCACATGGCGCCTGCGTCTTCATGGCGAAACGGGACCCGAAATTCATGGACGTGGTTCTGCGCCACATCCGCCATGAGGGGTATCTCGCATGATGAATCTCAAGGAATACCGGCAGTCAAATAAGAGGCTTGTAGACTTTCTGCCTTGGGCCTGTCTGATTGCGCCTGGCGTCGTCCTGAACAAGGATGGGAGCTTCCAGCGCTCTGCGATGTTTCGCGGGCCCGATCTGGAGAGCGCGACGGCGGCGAGCCTCGTTTCCGTCTGCTCACGCATCAACAACGCTTTGAAGCGTTTCGGTTCCGGTTGGGCGCTCTATTTCGAGGCGGCTCGCGAACCGGCGACGGACTATCCGGAAAGCCAGTGGCGCGATCCGGTGGGTTGGTTGATCGACGAGGAACGCAGGGGACGCTTCACCGAAGCCGGCGCTCTGTTCGAAAGCCGCTACACGCTGACCTTCGCCTTTCTGCCGCCTGCCGACAGCGTCAATCGCATCGAGGATGCGTTTGTTGAAAAGCCGGCGGAAGAAGCCGGGCTCGCCGCTTTCGATCATCTCGCCCGGTTCATCGCCGAAACCGACCGCAGTCTCGATCTTATCGCCTCTGTGGTGCCCGAAGCGCGTTTTCTGGCAGACGATGAGACGCTGACTTACCTCCAGTCGAGCTTATCCTCCAAACGCCATCCGGTTTGCGCTCCTGAAACGCCCGCCTATCTTGATGCGGTTCTGGGAGGCGTCGATCTCGTTGGCGGATTGGAACCGATGCTCGGCGGCGACCATCTGCGCGTCCTCTCCCTGCAGGGCTTTCCGAACGCAACCGAGCCGGGCCTTTTCGATGATCTGAATCGCCTCGGATTTCCGTATCGCTGGATGACCCGTTTCCTGCCGATGGACAAATCGGAGGCGACAAAGGTTCTCGGCCGATACCGGCGTCAATGGTTCGCCAAACGAAAATCTCTTTCGGCCATCGTCAAAGAGGTCATGACGAATGAAGCGTCTGCGCTCGTCGATACGGATGCGGACAATAAGGCGGCAGACGCCGATGCGGCGCTCCAGGCGCTCGGGGAGGATCATGTCAGCTATGGCTATGTGACGACATCGGTCGCGGTCATGGATGGGGATGCGGCCGCCGCTGACGAAATGATCCGCGAGGTGGAGCGGATCATCAACGGGCGGGGTTTTGTTGCGATGAGCGAAACGGTCAACGCCGTCGACGCATGGCTCGGCGGCTTGCCCGGTCACGCCTACGCCAATGTGCGTCAGCCGATCATCCACACACTCAATCTCGTTCACATGATGCCGCTTTCAGCCGTCTGGGCAGGCCCAGTCGAGAATGCTCATTTGAACGGCCCGCCGCTTCTCTACGCAACCGCGAACTCGAACACGCCATTCCGGCTCGTGCCCCACCAGAACGATGTCGGACACATGCTGGTTGTCGGCCCGACCGGCGCTGGCAAGTCGGTGCTGCTCGCGTTGATTGCAGCTCAGTTCCGACGCTACGCCGGGGCTCAAGTCTTCTTGTTTGATAAAGGCGGATCGGCCCGCGCCATCACCGCCGGCATGGGAGGCGAACACTATGCGCTCGGTGAAGACAGGGGGCTTTGTTTTCAGCCGCTCGCCCGTATCGATACAGATGCGGAGCGGTCCTGGGCGCTGGAATGGGTTTCCGGTCTGCTCGCCCATGAAGGCGTCGCCATCGATCCCGACGTGAAAGACGCCGTCTGGACGGCGCTCACATCGTTGAGCGCCGCGCCGAAAGCAGAGCGGACGATGACCGGCCTGTCGGTGCTCCTGCAATCCAACCGGCTCAAACAGGCGCTTGCGCCCTACACGCTCGCGGGCGCCCACGGCGCCTTGCTCGACGCCGATGACGAAACACTCGGGCAAAACGATTGGCAGTGCTTCGAGATGGAGGAGCTGATGCACCAGCCCTCGCTCGTGCCGCCTGTGCTGACCTACCTCTTTCATCGGCTGGAGGCACGCTTCGACGGCCGACCGACCTTGCTCATTCTGGATGAAGCCTGGGTGTTTCTCGATAACCCGCTCTTTTCCGAGCGCATTCGCGAATGGCTCAAAGTGCTCCGGAAACGGAATGTCTCGGTCATTTTCGCAACGCAGTCCTTATCGGACATCTCCGGCAGCACCATCGCGCCGGCGATTATCGAAAGCTGTCCGTCGCGCATCTTCTTACCGAATGACCGTGCGCTCGAACCCCAGCAGCAGGACACCTATCGCGCATTCGGATTGAACGACCGTCAGATCGAAATCATTGCGGAAGCGAGTCCGCGGCAGGACTATTATTTCCAGTCGCGCTCGGGAAACCGTCTGTTCGATCTGGATCTCGGGCCCGTCAGTCTCGCTTTCTGCGCCGCGTCATCGAAAGCCGATCACAAGCTCATCGACGAAGTCCAAAGCGCACACCCCGAAGAGTTCGCCGTCCACTGGCTGCACGCCCGCGACCTAGCCTGGGCGGCTGACCTCATAACCGCCACCCCCGCAACAAAAGGAGATGTCCCATGCGCCGCAGAATAATTGCCGCTCTCTTACTGGCGGCCGCGCCAATGACCATTGCGCCGCCCGCCCACGCAATTTTCGGGATCGGAGACATCGTGATCGATCCCTCCAATCTCGCTCAGAACATCCTCACAGCAGCGAACACATTGGAGCAGATCAACAATCAGGTGAAGCAGCTTCAGAACGAAGCTGACATGCTCATCAACCAGGCGACCAATCTCGTCCGTACCGGATACAATCCGCAGGCGGAGATCAATCGACTCCTCAACGAGATTTCGGTCCTGATGGACCGGGCGCGATCGATCTCCTACGTCGTCAGCGAAACCGACCGGCTCTTTCAGGAAAACTTTCCCGAAGACTATTCCGCATGGTCGCGCACACAGATGGCGACCGCTGCGGAAATGCAATGGGTGTCCGCCCGTTCGGCGTTTAACGACACGCTCCTGGTTCAGTCCCAGATCGTTCAAACGCTTAAGGCGGACACGTCATCCCTCGACGCAATGCTGGCGGAAACGGCGATCGCTGAAGGCAATCTTTCGGTTTCGCAGACCGGTAATCAGATCGCCGCGCTCGGCGTCAAACAGACCATGCAGATGCAGGAAATGATGGCGGCGCAATATCGCGCCGACGCGCTGGCGCGCGCCCGCGATCTTCAGATCGAGCGAGAGGGCCGCGAAAAGCTCGCCCGTTTTGTTGGGGGAGCCAGCGCCTACACGCGCTGACAGGGGAGAGCGATGGAAGACCTCGGCATCATCGATCGGTTTCTGGCGACCTTTTCGACCTATATCGATTCAGGTTTCGGGTTGCTTGGTCCCGACGTCGCCTATCTGACGGCGTTCCTGATCGGCATCGATGTCGTCCTCGCCGGGGTCTTCTGGGCGATGGGGCCGGAAAACAACATCATCGGAACCTTCGTCAAGAAGGTTCTCTATGTCGGCTTCTTCGCCCTCATCCTCAACAATTTCGCCTTTCTCGCCAATGTCATCTTCGAGAGCTTCGCGCAGCTCGGTCTGAATGCGTCCGGCTCGACCATCACGGCCGCCGATCTGTTGCGTCCCGGTTTCGTCGCCGATACCGGATTCACTGCCGGGCACCCCTTGCTTGAAGAGATCGGCGATCTGACAGGCCCCGTCGGTTTCTTCGTCAACTTCGTCACCATCGCCATTCTGTTTCTCGCCTGGCTCATCACGCTCTTCGCGTTCTTCTTTCTGGCGATCCAGCTCTTCGTCACGGTCATCGAGTTCAAGCTGACAACGCTTGCTGGCTTCGTCCTCATTCCCTTTGCACTTTGGAACAAGACCTCATTCCTCGCTGAGCGCGTTCTCGGGAATGTCATCTCATCCGGGGTCAAACTGATGGTGCTGGCGGTGATTGTCGGCATCGGCTCCACTCTCTTTGGATCTGTCACGGCGGAAATCACGCCCGGAGACGTGACCCTGGAAGACGCCGCCACCGTCATTCTGGCGTCGCTCGCACTCGTCGCGCTTGGAATCTTCGGCCCTGGAATCGCCGCCGGCCTTGTTTCAGGCGCCCCGCAACTCGGCGCTGGCGCCGTCGTCGGAACCGCCGCAGGCGTTGGAGCGGGCGCTATTGCCGGAGGCGCGCTCGCGGGCGGCTCTATGCGCGCAGGCGCAGCGGCAACAGGCGGCGCCATCAAAGCGGGCGCATCTCTTAGCGGCGGCGCCGCGACTTCCTTTTCCCTCGGCAAGGCCGCCTCCGGCGCAAACGGATGGCGTGCAACCGCCGCCGGCGTCGGCGCGATGGTGGAGGCTGGCGCGAGGAGTTTCGCAAGCGGCGCTCGCTCGGCAGCGTCGCGGGCCGTTGCGCCTGTAAAGCGGAGCTTCGAAAGCGGAGGCCGCACAGCTTTCAGCGCCACAGGCGGAACGTTGGGCGACGTCGCCGCCGCCCCGGCCGCCACGGGCGGAGCGCCGAATTGGGCGCGGCAGGTTCAACGACAGCAATTGCAGAGAGACGCAAGCCTCGCAGCCGCATCGGCCTTGCGTGACGGCGATCGCGGCGGGTCGGGCGACGGTCCGCGTCTCAAACAGGATGAGGACTGATCGATGTTCTGGAAAAGACAACAGCAAAAATATGGAACCACGCCGGAAGCCGTCACGCCTTATCAGCGCGCCGCGCAGGTCTGGGATGACCGGATCGGATCGGCGCGCGTGCAGGCGGAGAACTGGCGCCTGACTGCGCTCGTCGCCTTGGCGCTCGCCTTTGTCATGTCAGGCGCATTCATCTGGCGGTCCACACAAAGCATCATCACGCCCTATGTCGTCGAACTCGAAACAGACGGCCGCGTCCGCACCGTGCAATCGGCGGTCGCCGATTATAAGCCGACCGACGCTCAGATCGCTTACCAGCTCGCGGAATTTGTCAAACAGGTGCGGTCGGTGTCGATCGACCCCATCGTCGTGCGCGAGAACTGGTTGAAAGCCTACGCCTTCACGACCGATCAGGCGGCGCTCACCCTCAACGATTACGCCCGCGAGAACGATCCATTCGCAGAGGTCGGCAAACGCTCAGTGTCCGTAGAAATCCAAAGCATCGTGCGGTCTTCTCAAGACAGTTTCGATCTGCGTTGGCGCGAAACGACATTTCGGTCGGGCGTTCAGGTGTCATCGGCGACCTATACCGGCGTTCTCGCCATCGTCTTCGATCCGCCTCGTGACGAAGAAACCCTGCATCGCAATCCGCTCGGGCTCTACGTCCACGGCATCAACTGGTCAAAAGATCTCACTCAAGGAGGCAATCAATGATCCGCACTCTCGTAATAATCGGCGCGCTCGTCTCATTGGGCGCCTGCGCTTCCACCAATCCCCACGACAACTTCGTTCTTGATGACGCCGAGTTCATGGAGGCCGTCTATCTGGCGGACGATCCGAACGGGGAACCTCTCATCATCGAAAGGATCGAGCCGCTCGCGATGGCCGGACAACTCAAACCGCTGACGGAATCGCCAATAGCGGCGGTTCCGGAGTTGAAACCCTATGAAGCCATTGACGAGGCGAACCGGAGCGCCGCCGTTGAACCCGACGCGACAAGCTTCATCAACGCCATCCAGATTTATCCCTATACGATTGGCGCGCTCTATCAGGTCTATACCGCCCCGGAGCAGGTGACAGACATAGCCCTTCAGCCAGGCGAGGAGCTGATGTCGGTTTCCGCCGGCGACACCGTGCGCTGGGTCTTAGGCGATACGGTCTCAGGCTCCGGCGACGCCAGTCAGACGCACATTCTGGTGAAGCCAATCGCCTCCGGTCTCAAGACCAACCTCATCATCACCACATCAAAACGGACCTACCACATTGAAATGACGTCCTACCGCGAAACCTATATGGCGGCGGTGTCCTGGCGTTATCCGCATGAAGAGCTGGTGACGGCGCGCGGCAACGCCGCCCGTCGGCAGGCGCAGGGGCGCACTGTCATTGATCGCGGCCTCAGTCTTGATCGCATCAATTTCCGTTATGAGATCAAAGGTGACGAACCCCACTGGCGTCCATTGCGCGCTTTCGATGACGGCCGAAAAGTCTACATTCAGTTTCCGTCACGGCTCGACCAGGGCGAAGCGCCGCCGCTCTTCGTCGTCGGGCGCAACGGCGACAGTCAGCTCGTCAATTACAGGATCAATGGCTCTTACTATATCATCGACCGCCTGTTTGCGGTCGCCGAACTGCGCCTCGGAGAAGACGATCAGGAGGTGGTTCGGATCGAACGCACCGCCGCTCCCAGAAATTGGATGGCGGGCCTATGAGCGCGGTTGAACAAGACGACAGCCTGGCGATCCGCGCCAAGCCCCGGCCGGTCAAGCGCTTTAACAAGCGTGTCCTGATCGGGGCGTCGTCGGTCGCCGCCCTCCTGATCCTGGGCGCCGCCGCAATGGCGTTGCGCACGCCGGATCGCGCTCAAGAGGCGCACACGGAACTCTACAATACGCGGCACAAACCCATGCCCGACGCCTTTGCGTCTTTGCCCGAGAGTTATGGCGACATGCCGTCAAGGCTCGGCCCGCCGCTGCCGGGTGATCTTGGCGCCGCCATGATTGGCGCGCCGCGGATCGAAGACGCGCCGGAAAACCCCTTCAGATACCAACCGGCGCGCGTGGCGAGCACAGGACCAGCAAGCGGGGGCCCCAGCGCCGCAGATGACGCGCGGACGTCTGACCTCTTCTTCATCAACAACAGCGCGCAGGGCGGACGGGTATTGGCGGCAGGCGACGGCGGCGCGCCCACAAGGCTCGACCAGCTTGCGTCCGTCATCAGTCCGGGCGTCGAGGACAGGACAGCTTCGACAGGATTCGCGGACCCGCTCGATCCGAATTTCCAGCAGCGCAAGGAAGGCTTTCTCGGCGCCGAGGTCGATGACGGGATCTACAACCCGCATCGCCTGCAAGCGCCCATCTCGCCCTATCAGGTCATGGCCGGAACGATCATTCCCGCGAGCCTGGTGACGGGGCTGAATTCTGATCTTCCCGGTCAGGTCATCGCGCAGGTCACGGAGAATGTTTACGACACGCCGACGGGCGCGCACTTGCTCATCCCCCAAGGCTCGCGACTGATAGGCCGGTATGACAGCGTCATCGCCTATGGCCAGTCCCGCGCGCTCGTCGTCTGGTCGCGCATCATCATGCCGGACGGCTCTTCAATCGTGATCGACAACCTGCCGGGCGTCGACATGGCCGGTTACGCCGGCCTCGAAGACCGGGTCGATTATCACGCTTGGCGCCTGTTCCAGGCTGCCATCCTGTCATCGGTACTTTCCGTCAGCGCCGAACTCGGCCGCGACAGCAATGATGACGAAATTCTTGAAGCCCTTCGCGACGGCGGCCAGCGCACGATCAACCAGGCGGGCCAGCAAATCATCACCAAGCAATTGAATGTCCAACCAACGATCACGGTGCGGCCCGGCTATCGGCTGCGCGTGATCGTCAACAAGGACATCGTATTGAAGCCCTACGGAGATTGAACGTATGAGCGCCACCACTCTCAAGATCGGACCCTTGCCCGACACGACGCCCGTCAAGCTGACCATTGCCGTCGATCCTGACGTCAACGCGGACCTGGAGCTGTACGCGCAGATTTATGAAGAGACGTACAAGGAAAAAGCATCCGTGGCGGTGCTGATCCCGTCCATGCTCGAAGCGTTCCTTGCGAGCGACAGCGGCTTCAAAAAAGCTCGCAAGGCGCGCGGCTCTCATCCCAACTCATCAAAGTAGCAGAGGAGTACATAACCATGGCGACCATCGGTCAGTTTCGTCTCACCCACGAAGGATATGAAGGCACCATCTCGACCTTGAGCATGGCGCGCAAAGTTCGCATCGTTCCGAACGGCAACAAGAAGAATGAAAAATCCCCGGACTTCTTTGTGAAGACCGGACAATGCGATCTTGGCTTTGCACATCGGAAGATGTCCGAAGGCCAGAGCCCGCGCCCCTATCTCAAGGTCTTTCTGGACGATCCAAGCTTTGTCGAACCGATCTGGGCGGCGTTGTTCGAGCAGGACGGCAAGGCGGATCTCGTCTGGTCGCGTCCGCGACCGACAGCGAGCTAATCAACCGCAACTGCCGATCATGCCTTCGCGTCGCACCATATCTGAAGAGGAGATCGAAGACGGCCTGAATGTCGTCGCGCAACTGATCGACAGATATGGCGACGTCTACTGGCCCGTATTTGAACGGTTGGAAAGGGAGCTCGAGGATCGCAGATCGCGGTCATTGCGCGTCAGGGCGCGACTTGCACGAGGCAAGCACGACGAGATCAGTATCGATGTTTCATCTTAGTGATAATGCACCAAACGCGGCGAAATTCCCCTATTTGTTCAAACGTAGGAAACCGATGACTTCTTATGGGGAGACATCATGGCTACGTACATTTGAGGTCTGTACTTCGGCCAGACTTGATCGAGGTTTGGGCAAGGTGTGAACTGTCAGCGCCTCACCGCATGCATATTTCGCGACATCAAGAAGGTGCTTGTGATGAGTTAAGTAGATCACCTGGCCGTGCTTTGACATCTCAGCCATCAACCTAAAAGTTTGAGCCGCCCGGTCATCGTCGAATGGTTCCAAAATATCGTCCGCAAAGAAGGGCAAAGGTGGGCGATTGGCAGCAAATGCGGAGTGCCCTGCAATGCGCAATGCCAAGTAAAGTTGGAACCGGGTGCCCCTGGACATATCATCAGCTGCAAGGTCCTTTCCTTCGCCTCTAGAACCGACGAGGATTTCACCGTCCTTTCCAGGAGCAGCATAAAGACCTTTGAAGCCTCCCTCCGTGATGGCGACAAAAGCGTTGCTTGCTTCCGTCATTAGGGCGCTCCGATGGGTTTCCCTAAAGGTTTGGAGGGCTCGCCTCGCGGCGTGAACACCAGCCACCGCTTGAAGATGGGCAACTGTTTCCTGTTCAATCTGAAGCAAGAGCGATTCACGTTGCTCGACCATCCTCGCGACGTCACCATCTTGTCCCACCGATTGAAAAGCGGCTTCAGCTGTCTTCCACTCATGATAGAGTCTACTGACTTCGGAGTTGCGATCTTCGGATGATGCTTCTAGAGCGTTGTGCTCTCTTTCTAACGTCTCAATCGCCTCTGTTGATGACGCATTCTCTTCAAGGGCGGCTAGAGCAACTTCAAAAGTTGCCACCGATACCGCGCGAGTGATTTGCGTTTTCAGCTCGCTCGTCTGTCGTTCAAGTTCTTGTTTTTTTATTGACGCTTTGACTGCGGAAGCAACTCCTGAAACACCCTCAGCACCGAAAAAAGACTCCATAGGCGAAAGTTCATTTTTTATACGCGCTAGAGCGACTTTGGCACCTTCTTCGGCTCGCTTGCCTCGGCCAATCTCTCTCTCAACACGTTTTCGTTCCGCGATAGCATTTTGGGCATCTGATAGAGCAGCCCTTAGCGCATCGGCTGCCTTAAGGGGTTCATCATCGTCAAACTCCATGCTGCATGCACTGGCGATTCTGCGCACTTCATCGCGGTATGCCGCCTTGTTGGACTCCATTCCGAGCACTCGTTCCTCCAGGCGCTGAACTTCTCCTATATGGCTCGACAGATCTTCCAGCACCTGAAGTATAGCTTTGACGCTGTCTGGATCAGACTCGCCGGCACGCCCGCCAATCCAAATGGAATTGACTGTAGATTTCCAGTCTTCCCGCCACTTGTCAGCAGCTAGCTTCGAACGATTTGCTTGTTCTTCACGGCGTTGTTTGATTTGTCGAGATCGTTTGAGATTGTCCAATGCTGTTTGCTTGTTCGAAACGGCAGCTTGCCAAGCACTGATCGCAGAATCGCACATTGCGAGCAGGTCATCTTCATTATCCGCCGCCTCTAGGCCACAAGTGATGGCTCTGTCGCGAATTGCAGCCAAGGCGACGGTTTTCGCCTCAGTTTCTCTCTGTACATTAAAGGTGGTCTCTTCTTGCTCTGAAATCGCTTCCAACGCAGCTTTCCGAAGCTCCAGCCACCTCTCAAGCTCAGCCAAAGTCAGCGACGCAGCTAATTTGAGGGAAGCAAGCAAGATTGTTCTTCGTCCGTCTAGTGCTTCTTTTTCTTGAATGAGCGCGTGCTGAGTTTGTTCCGCGGCTTCGAGGTCAGATTTTGCGACAGCCAGGCGCCGGGTTGATTGTCGAAGATCCGCGATATCGCCTGCCTGAGCCAATTGCCTCGCATGAAGCGTATCTGTTTCTAAGACACGCGACCGAAATTCGTTCGCTGTTGAAAGACAGTTCTCCGCGTCCAGAGGTTTCTTGTCTTCCAATTCTGAAAGATGCGCGCGCCAAGCATCTTCGCGATTCTGCAGGGCCTCCTGCACACGTCGATCGTCAACAATCCCTGACTCAGACACCGCTGCCGTTGTCTCGGCAGTTAGTCTGCGAATTTCGTCCGTAAGCCGTGTAATTTCCTGATCATTGAGAACCTTTCGATTTTGGAGACCTGATTCTCCATCCCGCAAAGTCTCAATATCCTCCGCCGCTACGGTTCGTTGCCCCTTCAAGTCGTCGCAAGTTCCAGCCCAAGGCGATAAACCGCTGAGCCTTTCTTCAGCCTTCGCTTTCGCGGCGGCGAGCGTTGTTTTGGCAAGCTGAAGACTTCGATCGTCACAAGCAGTTCGGTTTGCCTCCAAAACCTGTTTGAGCGAAGTCATGTCCGGAAATTCGGATAACGCGTCGAGTTCTTCTTGCGCTTGGTTTTCATCACGAGTGGCGTCTGACAGCTCCTGATGAGCCGACGCCTCGTCAGCAAGGATCGCTCCCCGGTCGTCTAGTAAAGCACGAAGACGGGCGGCAACGGGGGCGGTCAGCAATAATGAATTAGGGTCAGTTTCTGGGTCGGTGCCTAAAGAAGATAAGAGTTTTGATATTTGATCATTCAGGATCCGGATTTCACTTTTGCGCTTATCAATATCGGCGGCATCTTTGTAACGCCCCTCTAATTGGGTCTCTCGAAGCAGGTTAATTTTCGTCGCAGACTCCAAAACCGTTTCATTAACGACGAGCTTTGAGAGTTCCGCTTCAGCAGCACTAATTGTCTCGACGGCGTCCCGGTGACGGCTTTCCTCAGTCGAATTGTCAATCTTTAAGCGCTCAATTTCATCAATCCACTCATCCGGCATACCAGACGGAACATCTGAGACTTCGAGCTCGGCAAGGATGTCTGTCAGGTCGCGCCAAAGTGGAAGCGCCTCAAACAATCGCTTGAGGAACACTTGTCGCCTGTTCATCTCATTGCGTTCGGCTTCTGCTTCCTTGTACGCGCTATCGGCTTGCATAGCCGTCCGTCGCAATTTTTCATAAGCACTTGCTTTGACATCAATGTCCTTGATGCCTGTATCTAGCTGTTTCAGCTCAGCTAGCAGATCATTTAGCCGGTATTTTCGTCCGGGTATCTTATAGAAACTATTTGCCTCGTTCTCGATATCGTCGATGGCAGAGGATAGCGCGGTGAGTCCTGACGCCGCCGAGAACAGAAGCGCCCCCAGATCTCCTTTGCTACTCAAGATGCTATCGCCGCCAGCCACCAACGAATGTTCATCAAGTGAGAACATTTGCACGTAGCCATCGCGAGTCACGCCACCCAAAGCGCTTTTCAATTGCGCGTCGCTGATCGGCTCATTGGAGAAGTCGCAAAAATCATTTTTCGAGCGCTTATGACGTCGTGCCTCGAAAGTTGTGCCGCCAAATTCAACCCGTGCACCAATTTGTAGTACATCGACCGGGTGTAAGAAATCATACTGAGTTGTCCGACCGAAACCGAACAGGAAGTCCAGACATGCTGAACGAAACGTCGATTTACCAGCCTCATTCGGGCCGTACACAATGTGCATGTCGCCCGCTGCTTTTCTTTCGCCAAGATCAATCGTGCGATCCGTGAAGATGCCATAGCGATCAAGATTAATCTGGCGAAATCTCATTGGGATTCTCTATCGTCGATCACCAGTCTTGCGATGACCTTCTGCATACCCCTTCGGGCCCATTCATTGAGCATCTCGCCTTCTATCGTGCCGGAGGGGGCCAAAGCATTGCGAACTTCCAAGGGAAGTTTGGACGTTAGGGGGTCGAGGATCTGTCTTAAGTGTTCCTTTGTCGCTTGCAGCTCATCAACCTTCATTAGCGAAGCCAATTCGTCTATGGGAAGGGTGCTTTGGCGGCCCTGACTTTCATTCGAAACATCTAACTCAACCAGTTCGACAAATGCTTTTCCTGCGCGCGCTGCTGCCTGCCGAGCTTCTTCGAGTACAAGATCGAGGTCACGTTCAAGGCGAGGCGCGAGGGGCGTACTGCCTACCAGATTGAGCCTGGCGACAAGTAAGCCACACTCAATTCTGGGCACTGCTTCTCCGAGGGCAATATCCAAGCACTCAACGAGGTCACGCATGTCCGACAGACCTGATACATCGACCTCAATCCGCTCGAATTGTGCGACCTGGACTGGTCGTTCTTCGATATCGATCTGACCATTGTCATGGACGAAGCCTATCGTTACCGACTTTGGGCCACTCTCTTTAATGCTGCGACCTTGTGGGATGCCCGGCATAACGATAACCGGCGCACTTTGGTGATGAACTGTGCGCTTGTGGATATGCCCAAGCGCCCAATAGTCGTACCCAAAGTCGATCAGGTTTTGAACGCTACAGGGCGAATATGAGTCATGCTCTGCGTAGCCCGCCAGACTGGTGTGTAGCAGGCCGATGTTAATCCGTTCAGCCATGGGCGCAGGATACATCGGCAGCAGGCTATCAGGCGCAGATATATTTTTGAAACTTAAGCCATGGATGGCGATCCCATAGTTTTGCAGGTCTACGGTCTCGCCTCTTGCTGAGAAGATATGAACATTCTCCGGCAAAACGAGATGTCGCGTAACCTTCGATTCGGCGTCGTGATTACCTTTGACGATAAAGACCTGCACACCACCTTCATTCAAACGCCGCATTTCAGCGGCAAAGAAACCTGCGGTCTTTACGCTATTCATATCGCCATCATATAGATCGCCGGCGATCAGAAGTGCGTCAGCACCTTCCTCAAGGCAAAGATCTATAATTCCTGAAAAACTCTGACGTGTCGCGTTAGCTATTACTTCGCCTGCCTCTGGATCTCTGAGAGACAGAGACTTCAGCGGCGAATCCAGATGGACATCGGCAGTATGGACGAACTTGAACATATGTTTCTCCAACACAGCCTATTCCGTGAGACTTCTCCGTTGCGATGTTAAGAAACCCACAGAAATCGGAGCCTCCTCCTATTCGCAGTCAAACTGAGCCTTACGCTTCAATGTTTTATTGTGCGCCGAATTGCGAACAATAAGATCCTCATGCTGCAATCGTTCAAGCAGAAGGCCGGGTGAAATCCCTATCTCCTCTGCGAAATCCTCCAATTCTTCTTGTTCTAGATCGTTAGCGTATTCACCATACATTTCTCTAAAGGATGATATTGCATTCTCCGGCACAAGAAATTCGGCTGAATACGCATCTGCTTCGCGTTCTATGTCCCGATCTTCTGTGCCCGTCTTGTCTTGGTCTATGAATATCGATTTCTTGCTATGAAGTAGGATATGAGCGGCCTCGTGGAAGAAAGCGAACCAAAAGCGCTCCTCATATTTTCCCCGATCACTTAGAACGATTACAGCCTTGTCTTTGTGCGCCCAGAAGGCCGCTCCCCTTAATCCGGTATTTTTCAGACTTGGAACAAGGGCGAGCGCAACGCCTGCCTTTGCGCAAAGATCGACTAGCTCATATTCAATCGCCTGCCAGGGGCGCCTTGTCAGTGCACGAATCTCATCTAGCTGCACCCTGAAGTTACCTTCGTCATAGGGCGCTGTGTCTATCTGGTCCGCGAGTATCTCTCCCTGTCTCAGCCAGGCCGCAACTGCATATTGGTCAATTTCATGGTGGTTGTGTTGCTTGAAACGTGCGGGGCTAACCCTCACCTCCCAAAACTCCCTGAACGCATTGATGCTGCTGACACCAAAGAAGCGAAGCATCGTGTCAACCAAGTCCGCTTCTTTTGGTTTAGAGGGCAGGAATTTGGCCTTCACCATTTCAGCGATTGGGAACTCACGCGCCCATGCCATAGCCGCCGCGGAAACGCTCTTTATTCGTTCTTTGGCCCTAGCTTGTTGAAGTTGAAAGCGCGCATCTAACTGTAACCAATATCCCGCACTATCCCCAAGCACACGCTCAAACTGGAGGGCCGTTTCGGGTGAGATTGGGGCTTTGCCCGCAATAATCTCACTGATTGTCTTAGACGTACGGCCACAACGACGAGCGAAGTCTACCTTCTTTATACCACGCGCCTCCAAGACCCAGCTCAGATATGCTCCTGCATGCTCCTGATCGTAGTCGGGGAGGAATTCCGTATTTTTTGTGGCCATTATTTCGTCCCCTCTATGTCGTATATTTTGATCCGCTCTATCTCCGACAATGTTTGCGGTTCGGGCTCCATGTCGGCCCGAAAATAGATTCTGCCTGGGCCATTAGGACCAACAGCGAATGTTGATGGTGATCCCTTATCGACCCGACGCCGCGATACAGGAGGAGAGGCTGAAAGGTCAGCCAGATTTGGCGCCGCATCGAGCGACCAAAGAATGCGCTGCACATGGAGAGCAAGACGATCCCCGAACGTCTCTTGGAGACGCTTTGCGCTGTTGCACAGCGCGCGCAGACGCTGATCCTCAAATCCACATTGCATTCCACGCCGATCGCCCGCCGACGCGGCCGCCTGTTCCGAATCTTTTCGTAACGCAAATCGTTAAGAAGATTTGCCGCCCAAGTCAAACTCTTTTTTCTTTACCTAATGCGTTATGAAAAAGGTTGACTTGTCCTGAGAATGGGAAGATTAATCTTAACGCAACTCGTTAAGAAAAAAGGAGCGCGCCATGGCGCATATTGATGCAGAAGATATCGAGGCGTGCGTCCGTGACGGTCGTGCTCCGCGACAAAACGGTCCCTACGCAATTAAGATTGCCGGACCCGACAGTGATGACTTTGAACGTTATCGTGTTGACGACCCGGTCTTGGTTGGGCGCCAAATTATTGCGGAAAAAGGCGTTACGCCTGCGGATGAACATCTCGTCTTTCTCGTATTGCGTGGCGGCGGCTTTGAAGAGATTCAGCTGGATGAAGCTGTGGACCTCCGCACGCGCGGTGTTGAAAAGTTCATCATCTTCGCCAGTGCAGAATCCCACCGGCTGGCGATCGAGGGGGAGCGGTACGAATGGGGCACCAAACTGATTACCGGTCTTAAGATCGCTGAGATTGGCCGTATTGATCTCGAAGCTTTCGAGCTGTGGAGAGAACGCCGCGGAGGTGAAGAGGACGATCTTATCGAGCCGGACACGATTATTAACCTCAGCGATCCGGGACTTGAGAGGTTCTACAAGAAAAAGCGCCCGCCAAAGAAAATTATCATTATCGTCAATGGGCGGCGGAAGTCGGTCGAACCTCAAGGGCTTTGCTTCGAAGATTTGATCGCGCTCGCCTTTGAGACACCGCCGGAAGGCGAACAGATCTGCTTCACCATCACGTACCGCAAGGGCCCAGCGGATATGCCCGAAGGCTCGCTGATCGAAGATCAGTGTGTGTCGATTATCGCAGGAATGGTCTTCAATGTTACAGCAACTGATAAATCATAGTCCGGATCTTCAGCGCCTCATCGAGGACGGATACGAACTCTCGGTCATTGCGGGACACTTGGTCGTCGACAATGTGCCTTACGTCTCCAGCGATCGGAGTGTAAAGCGTGGCCGACTTGTTTCGGAGCTGAGTCTTTCCGGTGACAGGACTGTTCAGCCGCATACACATATTATGATGTTCGATGGTGAGCAGCCTTGCGATCATCAAGGGAAGCCCCTGACCAAGATCATGCATCAGGCTTCGAAGCGCCGTCTGGGTGGCGGATTGGTCATCACGCATTCTTTCTCAAGCAAGCCAAAGATCGGCTATTATGCTGACTTCTATGAGAAGGTGACAACTTATGAAGCGATTTTGTCGAGCCAGGCTGCGCAGATAGACTCATCCGTCACAGCCCGGACGTTCCGGGTAGTTGAGAACACGGATGAGACATCGCCCTTCATGTACATGGACACAGCATCGACTCGCGCTGGGATTGGCGCAATAACGCAGAAACTCCAGCTCCACAGCATTCATATTGTGGGCCTTGGAGGTACCGGCGCTTATGTTCTGGATGCGATCGCCAAAACCCCTGTCAGTCAAATCCAACTCCATGACGGCGACATATTTGGTCAGCACAATGCCTTTCGTGCACCAGGCGCGCCTGGAATTGAAGACCTCCGACGGCGCGAACCGAAAGTCGATTATTACAAAGGCATCTATAGCCGCATGCATCGGGGGATTGTTGCAAATGCCGCGCATATTGATGCGTCAAACGTGGCGTGTTTGCGCGATGCCGATTTTGTATTCGTTTGCATCGACAACGGCGATGCAAAGCAGCTTATCATTGAGACGCTGGAAGATGCCGGCATTCCCTTTATCGATGTAGGTATGGGAGTTCAGTTTGCAGATGACGGACTCATCGGCATGATCCGTGTAACGACTAGTACACCAGCGATGCGTGCTCATGTTCGCGACAAAAAGCGAATCCCATTGCACTCAGCTAATGAGAACAATCTTTATGCGCGCAATATCCAGATTGCTGATCTTAACATGTTGAACGCCGCCATGGCTGTCATGAAATTTAAGAAGCTTTTCGGCTTCTATGTAGATCTTGAAGGCGAGCATTTTTCGGCGCTTTCAATCGACGGCAATCATTTGCTGAATGAGGACGCTGCATGAAAGCAATTTCGATGCTAAAGCACCAATTCGTCGGCGAAATACCGGGAAAGCTGTCGGCGGGCATTCTCTACATTTCGTTAGAGTTCGACACTATGGCGCATCTTTGCTGTTGCGGCTGTGGCCACGAAATCGTGACACCGCTCAGTCCAACAGATTGGAGGTTCACCTATAATGGCGCCGCAATTACGGTGCATCCGTCGATCGGCAATTGGAGCCATCAGTGCCGGTCTCATTACATCATCCGAAATGGTCGAGTTGTTTGGGCGGGAGACTGGACAGACGAGCAAGTAGCCGCCGGTCGCGCCCGTGATCGTGCCGCGAAAGCGGTGCAGTTCGGCAATACGCCTACACCGCTAGAAGTCAAAGGCGTTGATTCAGAGCCGCCTAAGACCCGGGGGGCAATCGCACGTCTTTGGCGTTGGATGACTAGGCGCTAATCCAACATACAATCGCCCTCCAAAGATCGCCTGCTGCTCTGGCGAAAATATCGATTCAGATACATCGCCTCGGCCAGCCGACCGACGATATCTTCTCGCAAGGCAGCGCTGTATCGGCTGCCTGAATTCATAGCCGTTTTACGATTGATGGATGGTCCAAGAGGTGGCGGAGCAAAATTTGCGTGGATGCACAACATTAATTCAGGTACGAAAAGTGGCTGAATTGGATTGGCGCGATTTTCCTACAAATCTCCCTACATTTGTCCCTACATTTGTGTTGGGAAATATATACAAGTGGTTGATTTGCATATGTATTTTGATTGATTTCGAGCGCTTCGCCCGCTCCAATTTTTCTCAAGACAGCCTGGTTTCAAGCGCGCCATCCTGGGCGCAGCTTGTTGTTGGCGTTGTTTGTGTACCAAGCAAGCCTCACCGCACGTGTGGGCCTCAATGAATTCTTTTTTCCAGCCGGGCTGATGACGAATATTTTGTGCGTCTCGTGTAAAGAGTTTGGCTGCGGCCTGGTCTTCAACCATATCTTGCCGGTCCCTTGCTGCGTCTGTGGTGTAATCAATGCGCTGCAACCTCTTGTCGGCGCCCGTCCACGCCATACTACTGATGTGACCGAAAGTGATGACCATGACAGATGACTTGCAGCCCCTCACAGACCGCGCGCTTCTCAAGCAGCGTTTCCTGGAAGGAATGAGCCTGGTTGCAGCGACCGTGAATGTCATCACGACAGACGGCGCTGCTGGTCGGGCGGGCACGACAGCAACCGCAATGTCCTCAGTCAGCGCCGATACGCCCAAACCGACCTTGCTTGTCTGCATCAATGAATCCTCGTCGCTAACGCCGGTTCTGCTGGGCAATGGCACGTTTTGTGTGAACGTCTTGAAGGACAATCAGGCGGATGTGGCAGATGTTTTTGCCAGCCGCATGACCCACAAATTCAAGGACAAATTTGATGGGGCAGACTGGACGCCGGGCTGGTCTGGTCAGCCTGTCATCTCAGGAGCGCTCGTGGCATTCGAGTGCAAACTGGTTTCGCACAATCAGGTCGGCACGCATCATGTCTGCATCGGTGAGGTTGTTGACGCTGTGCTCGGCGACAATGGCAACTCTCTGATCTATGCGAGCCGCGAATACCGCACCACCGTCAAGCCGGACTAGGCTTTTGGGGGCAGTTTCGCGGTTGCGTATCACTACTGGCCGCTAGCGCGCCGTCATGGCGCCATCGACCACATGCTCCTGCCCGCTGATATAGCTGGAAGCATCCGAGGACAGGAACAGGACCAATTCTGCGACTTCCTCTGGCCGTCCGGCCCGACCCATTGGGCTTGACTGGGTCGCAATCGCCTCGACGTCCATCTGATTGGCACCCGAATGCGCCGTAAGCGCGGCGACGCGTTCTTCATCCATGGCCTCGGTCATGCGGGTGATCGATTTCTGCCAGATCGGCGTATCGATGATGCCCGGATGCACCGAATTGACCCGGATGCCCGTACCCATCTGGGCGCACTCGACCGCCGCTGCCTTTGAAAAGAGTCGAACGGCCCCTTTCGATGTGCAATAGGCGCTCGCCCCAGCTGCGCCACGCAGGCCGGCAACCGATGAAATGTTGACTATCGAACCACCTTTGGAACCCATGTGCCGCATCGCTGCGCGCGTTCCGAGAAATACGCTGTCGACATTCACACTCATCTGCTTGCGCCAATCATCCAGCGTAAAATCCGTGATCGCGCCTGCGATGGCGATGCCGGCATTGTTGACCAATACAGATGGTGTCCCGAATGCGTTCTCGGTTTGGCTGAAGATTGCTTCCCACATGCTCTCATCCGTCACGTCCTGATGCGCGGTGATGATGCGCCCTCCGGCATCTGTGACGAGTCGCTCGGTGACCCTCAGACCTTCGTCATCAATGTCGGTCGCCATGATGGCGGCACCTTCCCGAGCAAGCACGAGTGCGCATGCCCGACCGATACCGCTGCCAGCACCCGTTACAATTGCGATTTTGCCGTCGACCTGGCCCATGTTTTCCTCCCGCTTTTTGCATTGTATGTAGCAGTGGAATGGCTTGACCTGCCAATGGTTTTGAGGTTTACCCGGCGTCTCTAAACGGGATGGTGCAGGGCCGCCGTTGAAATCGTGGGTGCGAATGAGCGCCGCCCACCGACCTGCGTCGACAATGAGGTATTACCATGTCACGTCGCCACAGCGCGAAGTACAAGATCGACCGTCGCGTCGGTGAAAATATCTGGGGCCGTCCGAAGTCCCCCGTCAACAAGCGTAACTACAAGCCCGGTCAGCACGGCCAGAACCGCCGCAACAAGGTTTCTGACTTTGGTCTGCAGCTGATGGCGAAGCAGAAGCTGAAAGGCTACTACGGCGACATCACGGAAAAGCAGTTCCTTCGCATCTATGAAGAAGCGAACCGCATGAAGGGCAACACGTCCGAGAACCTTATCGGCCTGCTGGAATCGCGTCTCGATTCCATCGTCTACCGTGCGAAATTCGTGCCGACGATCTTCGCAGCCCGCCAGTTCGTCAACCACGGGCACGTCATGATCAATGGCCGCCGCTGTAACATCGGCTCCGCGCGCGTGAAGCCGGGCGACGTTGTTCAGATCCGCGAGAAGTCCCGCAACATGGCGCTCGTTCTGGAAGCTCTCGGCAGCGCTGAGCGCGATATCCCGGAATATGTGGACGTCGATCCGAAAGCCATGAGCGCGACTTATGTCCGCGTGCCTGAACTGTCTGACGTGCCGTATCCGGTCCAGATGGAACCAGCCCAGGTGGTCGAATTCTACTCCTCGTAAGTGGACTGAATTCCTTGAACAATCTAAAAGGCCGCGCCAGACTGGTGCGGCCTTTCTTTTTGGAGAATCTGATCGCATGAACATTCCCGATATCGCGCAAGTCCGCCAGCACCTCATTGCCAATCCGGGCGAACCCTTCTCGCTGGCAGCGCGGCCGACCCGGGACCCTGATCTCTTTGCGGACAAGGAAGACGCCAAAACCAGCCTGAAAAAGGACGCGGCCGTCATCAATGAATTGAAGGACATGCTCTACGCCCACAAGAAGCAGTCCGTGCTTGTCGTGCTGCAGGGCATGGATACGGCAGGCAAGTCGGGCACCATTCGCAATGTCTTCGCCGACACCACGCCGCTTGGCATGGAGGTGAAAGCGTTCAAGGCGCCAAGCAAGAACGAACTGGCCCGCGACTATCTCTGGCGCGTTCACAATGCCGTGCCCAAAAAGGGCAATGTCGGCATCTTTGATCGTTCGCACTATGAAGACGTGCTGGTCGTGAAAGTGCGTGGCTTCGCTAGCCCGGAAGACGTGGAACGGCGGTATGAGCAGATCAATGCGTTCGAAAAACACATGACGGAGAATGGCGTCGTCATCGTCAAATGCATGCTGAATGTCGGGTATGAGGAACAAGGCGTCCGGCTCGCAGAGCGCCTTGTCGAGCCTCACAAACTTTGGAAATTCAATCCGGCGGATCTGGATGATCGCAAGGATTGGGCAAAATTCATGTCGGCCTATGAGACCGCCGTTGAGCGATGCTCGACACCGCATGCGCCCTGGTATGTTGTGCCCGCAGACAGCCGGACTCGTCGAAATGCCATGATCGCCCGTCTCGTACGTGGCGCGCTGGAAGATTTGAACCTTGAATGGCCAAATCCTGGATTTAACCCGGAAGACTTCGACATCGGGTAGGACCGGAGGGACATGTTTCCCTCCGATACTCAACTCGATCAGCCGCCATGGAACGCGGTAGATCCGCCGCTCATGGACTTGTTGGCCGAGCGCGACTCGGGATTGCCGTAGATATCGACGCTGCCACCGCTGGACGTCTTGCTCGATGCGGCGTCGCTGGCATATGCCTTGACTGATCCGCCGCTGCTGGCCTTGGCCTGCACAGTTTCACAGGTGAGCCCTTTTGCGTTGGCACTGCCGCCGGACGAAGCTTTTACCTCAAGGCGTGTGCATACGCCGTGGACGGAAACCGCTGCGCCGCTGGAAACGTCTATCTCCATAGGGCCGGACTCCAATCCTTCCGCGAGCAGGGACGAGCCAGAGCTGGCTTCGATCTCGTTGAGCTCCGGGCCGGTCACCGTGAACTTGACGCGCACCTTGTTACCCCACCCCTTTGTGGATTTGCGGGACAGATACAGGCGATCTCCATCGAGGCGCACTTTGACATCTTCAGGGCCACCCCGTTCAAAGTCAGCGGTGATCGAATGCTGAGGTGCACGCACGAATTTGACGGAGACACCGGCGGAGATATCGAGTTCATCAAATCCGGAAAGATTGTACACTTGGGTTGTGTCGGCGGATGCGCTGTAGAGTGACGCGGATAGAGCAAACGCAGCAATGCTGGATGCGATGATAACTGATTTTCTCATGGTCTGATTCCTATAATGCTCGGTGTCAGGATTTTATGGAAATATCGCCGCCGCTCGACTCGGTGATATCGACCTGGGTCGGTGCGCCGTGAACGTTGATGTCGGCGCCACTGGACGCTTTGGCTTCCAGCGCCTCAGTCACGCTGACGGACACGTCCGCGCTACTGGATGCGTCGATCTCGGCGGACTTGCACAACAGATCCTTGGCTTCAACGTCGGCGGATGACGATGCATCCACCGTAATCTCGTCGCATGTTCCGGTGAGCACAATATCGGTGCTGGATGAGGCATCGACATCGATATCTGCTGTGCTTTCCAGAACCAGTTTAACGTCAGAGCTGGAGGAAGCGTCGATTCTGGCCCGACTATTGGTGACCGCATGAGCGATCACATCCGCGCTTGATGTTGCCTCGATCGATATTGCCCCGACAATGAAGTCGGATGCGTCGATACTGGAGGAAGACGATGCGTCCATGTCGGCTGAAGCGGCGCGACCGGAAACGATCAGTTTAGCGCTCGAAGAAGCGTCCAGTTCGATTTTCCCCGCATCGATCCCGGAGGCTTCAAGAATTGAGGATTGCGCCACGTCCAGTTCGGAAATGCTCGGCGACGTTACACGTACCGTGTAGGACGGCATGCGCTTTCCGTTCACCTTCACCCGCAAGTCGCCTTCGACGAGATCCACGTGAAGATTGGCCCGTAAGGATTTCAGGAAGCCGAGGCTTTCACGGCCGATTTGCAGCTCTCCATCATCAGTTTCGATGCTGATATCTGAAAAGTCGCCTTCGGCCTGTTCAACAATGACCGTGGTCTCAGCGCCGGTTTCGTACAGGACCTTGATACCACCATTCACATCAATGCTGGAGAAGGAGCCGACTGGGAAGTCCTTAGTCTCGGCCAGAGCCGGCAAGGCTGCGATGGACAGGGCGGACAGGGATATGAGCGCGGGTTTCATGGGGGTGCCTCCAATTTGATGAGGCAAGTATGATGTATCGAATAACGATAAGTCAACATATTGTTTTTCAATAATACGAAAAAACCCGTGCGTGTGCTCTGTTATCCGGTGTCGGCATTGCAGAAGACAAGTTGACGACGATTAAGGGGTTAGCCGTCCTTGCTGGCAAGCTGTCCGAGCAGGTCGTAATCATCTGCTCCAGTGATTGCCGCCGAGACGATGTCGCCCGCTTGCAGGTGACTTGCATTTTCCAGATAGACCACGGCATCGACTTCCGGCGCATCAGCCTTGGTGCGGCCTATCATTTCGCCGGTCGAGTCAGATGGGCCGTCAATTATGACGTCCTGAACGGTTCCGACCTGCGCAGCGGCGCGATCAGCAGACACTTTCGCCTGCACTTCCATGAAGCGGTGCCAGCGCGCTTCCTTGACCTCATCTGGCACATGACCGGGCAGGTCACGGCTGTCAGCATGGGCGACGTTTTCGTATTGGAAGCACCCTGCGCGATCGATCTTCGCTTCGCGGATGAAGTCCAGCAAGATCTCGAAATCCTCTTCGGTCTCGCCCGGAAACCCAACGATAAAGGTTGAGCGGATGGCGAGGTCAGGCACATCCCGGCGCCACTGAAGGATGCGTTCAAGTACGCGGTCCTGTTTGGCGGGCCGTTTCATGGCCTTCAGCACCGGCGCGGAGGCGTGCTGGAATGGAATGTCGAGATAGGGTGTGATCAGGCCTTCGGCCATCAGCGGAATAACCTGGTCCACATGCGGATAGGGATAGACATAATGCATCCGCGTCCACACGCCGAGGCTGCCCAGCCCCTTGGCCAGATCGAGGAAGCGCGTCTGGTATTCAGTGCCACGCCAGGTTTCCGGCTTGTAACGCATGTCCAGTCCATAGGCGGACGTGTCCTGACTGATCACGAGCAATTCCTTCACGCCGGCCCGGACCAGCTGTTCGGCTTCGGTCAGCACATGATGGATCGGGCGGGAGGCAAGATCGCCGCGAAGTTTCGGAATAATGCAGAAGCTGCACCGATTGTTGCAGCCCTCCGAGATCTTCAAATATGCGTAATGGCGCGGTGTCAGGCGCAGGCCACTTTCAGGCACCAGGTCGGTGTGAGGATTGTGCGGCGGGGTGAGGTGCGTGTGGACCGCGTCCATCACGGCCTCATACTGGTGAGGCCCGGTGATCGCGAGCACTTTGGGATGCGCTTTCTCGATCACGTCCGGTTCGGCGCCGAGACAGCCTGTAACGATAACCTTGCCATTCGCTTCAATCGCTTCACCGATCGCCTCAAGGCTCTCATCACGCGCGGAATCCAGAAATCCGCACGTGTTCACCAGAACCAGGTCTGCGCCGGAATAGTCCGGGGCGATCTGGTAGCCTTCTGCGCGCAGGCGCGTGATGATCCGCTCGGAATCGACCAGGGCTTTCGGGCAGCCGAGGGAAACGATGCCGACCTTGGGGGCCTTGGCAGGCCGGATCGGAGCAGGGGCAAGGGATGTCGTGGTCATGATCGCCCTGCTATAACGAATGCTGCGAACTGGAAAGGTCGGGCGCACATCGGGCCGTTTTTTTTCGGTTACCAAACCCTTTCGCTCACTAGAGCAAATTTCCAGCAAATGTTTGACACCCGGAAATGCAGGTCGCGTAATCTGGGAACCGGTAGTTAAGGGAGGGGAGACCCATGACGCACCTGATGATTCTTACCGCAGCCTGGGGGGCGGCCATGCTGGGCATCTATCTGGTCATATATACGCTGATTAAGTGGCGTCGAGCCGCGCGGGCCTGCCATCCGATGCCGTTCAGGCGTCGTAAGAGCTATTTGAGCGGGCTGGCCTTCAGCGTCATGTTTGTCGCGTCACCAGCGTTGGTGCATGCCGACGGACACATGATCCAGGCCAGCATCACAGGATTCTTTCAGGCCTGAGCCTCAGGCGTCTTCCAGCTCGACACCCTTGTCCTTCATGAAGTCGCGCAGTTCGCCGCTTTCAAACATCTCCTTGACGATGTCACAGCCGCCAACGAATTCGCCTTTTACATAGAGCTGTGGAATCGTCGGCCATTCCGAATAGGCCTTGATGCCTTCCCGCACGGCCTGATCTTCCAGAACGTTCGTCGAGACATAGTCCACGCCAAGATAGTCCAGAACCTGCACCACAACTGATGAGAACCCGCACTGCGGGAACGTCGGTGTACCTTTCATGAAAAGTACGACGTCATTGGCTTTGACGGCTTTGTCGATGGCGTCAAGGGTGGCTTGGTCGGTCATGAGGAAGTCTCCGGTGTTTCAGTAGATGTGAGTGGGGAGCTTGCTCAGGTCAAGGGACTGAATCCGGTTCGCGGTGCCAATAGGCGCGTTCCAGAGTGCAGGGTTCCCATGGTGCCTCTTGTGAAAAGGATCCGCCATTAAACCGGGTGTGTTCGCCCATGAATCCTCCTCCGAACGTCCAAATGTCCCGGCGTGCCTGACCGGCGTCCGGCGTGAGAAATTCAAGCCCCAAATTCGTTGTTCTGCCCGGGCAGTAGTCCTCGAACTTACGGCGCCAAATAGCTTCTCTGATGTCATCAAGTTCAGTGTCTGACAGGCTGGTCCTCAATTCCAATCGCGCCCGCCCGCTGGCGCAAGTGACGGTGTAGAGACAGGCATATTCTACACCTTCATGACGTTCATGAAGATGCGAGTCTATCATCCGATCCAGCTTGTCTACGCTTAGGTTTCGCCAGAGCAGGTATCTGTTCAACGGATTGCTGGCAGCAAGGCCACCGATGACAAAAAAGACAGCGGCCACCCACAGGACTATTCGTCTGGGTGACCGCGTCAATTGGGAACGGTGTTTACCAGCCACAGCTCTCGGTGGCGTTCTGGTCTTTCATATAGAGCATCAGCGGATCGAAATACTCGATGATCGCGCTGCCATCCATTTCGCGAGTGCCGGTGAATTCTTCCAGCGTGTCCGGCCAAGGCTGTGACGCGCCAGCTTCCAGCATGGCATTGAAGCGTTTGCCCACTTCCTTGTTGTCATAGATCGAGCAGCGATGCAGCGGTCCTTCCCAGCCAGCCTGCTCACAAGCGGCCTTGTGGAACTGGAACTGCAGGATGTAGCTCAGGAAGTAGCGCAAATAGGGCGTGTTGCCCGGAATGTGGTACTTGGCGCCGGGATCGAAGGCGTCTGCCGGGCGCGGGGCCGGTGGTACGAGGCCCTGATTTTTCAGGCGGAGATCCCACCATGACGTGTTGTAGGCCTCTGGCGCAGTTTCACCAGACAGGACATCCCAGCGCCAGCCATCAACGGTCAGCGCAAACGGCAGGAAGGCGATCTTGTCGAGCGCGGTCTGCATCAGAAGTGCCGTGTCGGCATCAGCGCCCGGCTTTTCCTCAGCGGTGATCAGATTGATCTGTTCGAGGTATTCCGGTGTGATCGACAGGCCGACAAAGTCGCCGATGGCCTCATGGAAGCCATCATGTGCGCCGGTTTTGTACAAGTAGTCCTGATCCTTGTAGGCGCGCTGGTAGAAATTGTGACCCAGTTCGTGATGGACCGTATAGAAGTCTTCCGAGTTCACTTCAGTACACATCTTGATGCGTACATCTTCCTCATCGTCCAGATCCCAGGCTGAGGCGTGGCAAACGACTTCGCGGCCCTCTGGGCGCACGATCATGGAACGCTCCCAGAAAGTTTCCGGCAGCGGCTCGAGGCCGAGGGAGGTGAAGAAGGTTTCGCCTGTCTCGACCATTTTGATGGCGTCATAGCCCTTTTCGTTGAGGCGTTCGGTCAGGTCGTAGCTTGGTCCCGGCACGTCAGGCTTCACGACGTCATAGATGGATGACCATTGCTGGGCCCACATATTACCCAACAGGTCAGCGCGGATCGGGCCGGTGCGCGGCTGCACATCGTCGCCGTATTCTTCATTCAGTTTGGCGCGGGTGAAGCAGTGCAGCTCTTCATAAAGCGGCTCCACCTGCGTCCACAGACGTTGCACTTCAGCTTCCATCTCTTCCGGTGCCATGTCGTAGCCGGACAGCCACATCTGATCGAGGCTTTCGAAGCCAAGCTCATTTGCGCCTTCATTGGCGATCTCGACCATGCGGGCATAATCGTCCTTCATCGGCACGGAGATCGTGCGCCAGCCTTCCCAGACAGCTTTGAGCTCTTCCGGGTCGCGGCTGGTTTCAATGATCGTCGACAATTGGTCGAGGTTCAGTGCCTCGCCCTTATAGGTGAATTTTCCGGTGCCGTAGGTGGCGTCGAGACTGGTCGTGATCTGCGAAAGCTCCTCGGCTGCGCCCGGCGTCGACGGGGCAGGGATCGTGATCCCGGTACGCAACATGGTCATCTTGCGCGCCAAATCAGCTGGCAGGACGCTGACATCGAACTGCTTGGACTCATTCGCGAGTGAAACGGCGAGGATGGTCGATGCCGCACCAGCTTCGGCTGCGAGCGCGTTGGTTTCGGGCGTGATGTTCGTGGCCTGGTTCCAGTAGGCTTGCGCGGCAATACGGCTCTGCGCGGCGAGTTCAGCTTCGGCGCGCTCCAGGAAGGCGCGGGCCTCAGCGATTTCCACGGAATGATCGACTTCAGCGACCACTTCAGGCGCGGTGTCGAGAGTTGTTTCATCTACAGCTTCAGGCGCGGCGCAGGCCGCAATCATGAAGCTCAGCGCGATGGCGCTGGTGGTTAAGGTCAGGCGTTTCATGGGGTCGTTTCCTCATCCTTGGTTGCGGATGAAACAATAACGAACCGACCGTATCGTCAATGCGTCAGATTCAGGAATCCGGTGCCCGCGTTTTCAGGGCCAGCGCATGAAGTTCGCCCCCCATCGTGCCTTTCAGGGCAGAATAGACCAATTGGTGCTGCTTCACGCGGGGAATGCCAGCGAACTGGCTGCTGACGATCTCGGCCTGCCAGTGATTGTCGTCGCCCGCCAGGTCGGTCAGCGTGATCTCGGCTTCCGGGAAAGCGTCGGTGAGATATCCGAGCAGCGTCTCGCGTGACATGGCCATGGGCAGTTCCTTCCAGTTGCGTGGCAGAACTGGCGTTTAGCACCTGCGACGTCAAGCATCCGGCTGAACCGATTGTGACATCAGGAGGGCAACTCTAAAGTGGTAATAACAGAAATCATGATTGGATTCGCCCCCATGACCAGAATGCGCGCCTTCATTCTCGCCGAAGTTCTTTTCATTGTGATGATTGTCGCGGGCGTCTTCTTCTACATGAACCGCGATGACGACGTGGCGGACCGTCTCACGGAGTATCGCGCGATGTATGTAGACGGCCCAGCCATGCTGAACCTGACGGAAACGCTTTCCTCGGACGCACTGGAAGGCCGTGCTGCGGGATCATCAGGCAATGCCGCAGCACGGGGATTCATCCTGAAGCGGTTCGAGACGATGGAGCTGCGCAGGTTCCACGGGACATACGAGTACGCCTTTCCAGTCCTGCCGGGGCCAACGGACGGGTTATCGGAACCGGCAGACGGTGTGAATATTGTTGGCTGGATCGCCGGGGAGACGCCGGGGCGGGGCCCCATGCTCGTGGTTACGGCCCATTACGACCATCTCGGCATCGTTGACGGAGAAATATATAATGGCGCTGACGACAATGCCTCTGGTGTGGCCGCGCTTGTCGGTGTCGCAGAATATTTCGAGCGAAATCCTCCCAAGCATGACATCGTCTTTGCCGCGCTGGACGCCGAAGAAATCGGCTATCAGGGCGCAAAGGCTCTGGTCGAATCTGGGCTGATTGATCTTGGGCGGGTCGCATTGACCATGAATTTCGACATGGTTGGGCGATCCGACGCGGGAGAACTCTATGTCGCTGGCACCACGCCTTACCCGCAGCTGAAGCCCATGATTGATGATTTGGTCACCCAAGTGCCGGTAACCCTGCTCACAGGACATGACTCGCCTGAACTCGGACAGGATGACTGGACCAACCAGTCCGATCATGCCGTCTTTCACGAGATCGGCATTCCATTTCTGTATTTTGGGGTCGAAGACCATCCCGGATATCACGCCCCTTCGGATGATTATGGCGATCTGACACATGATTTCTTTGTGCGGGCGGGCGACACGCTTGTTATGGCGGTGAAGGCGGCGGATGCCTGGCTCATCTCGTCCAAGCGGCAGGAAAACTAATCCTTTCAAGGAGGAAGGGGCGTGAGAACGTCGGCACCGCGGGTTGGTTCCAAACCCGCTGTGCGTCACCGATTTGCAATGCTGCACGAAAGTCTCTGAGCACCGTATTTCAATAAATAAAACAACGGTAAGGGTGGTTAATCCGCATTAAGAACATGTGACTTTCCGGCAACTGCTGGGGGTTGCGGATTTGTCATGGGAACAGACACAGTTCAGACACGGTTTTCTTGTGGTCTCGCCGATCTGGCGGGAGCTGAACACGTCTTTAAAGGAGACCACATGTTTAAGTATTTTCTGATCGCATCTGCAGCCACGGGTCTGGCTGTGTCCGCTCAGGCGCAGTCCTATGAGAGTGACACGGGCTTCTATCTTGATGGCGGGTACCAGTACCTGGAAATCGAACCCGATGGTGCAGAGCAGGGTGTTGACACGAACGGCATCGCCGCGCGTCTCGGCTACAAGTTCAACAATGTCTTTAGCCTTGAAGGTGAACTGGCCTCGGGCATCGATGATGGCGAATTCGACTACAATGTTGACGAAGACGAATTCAATCTCGACGACAACAATGATGGCGACTTCAACGACTTGATCGGCGCTTCCGGCGACATCGGCCTGAACTATCTGGTTGGTCTGTATGGCCGCGCAGATGTGCCGCTTACGGAGCGCCTGAGCGCCTTCGGTCGCGCCGGTTATGCATATATCGATCTTGATGCGTCGCTGGCCACGCCGGGCGGTACGCCGATTACGGTTGAGGATTCCGAGGAAGGCCCGGCCATCGGTGCAGGTCTTACCTATGACCTGACCGAAAACTGGGAGCTTCGCGGCGACTACACCTACTATTCGTTCGAAGATACCGACACGAATGGTGTGATGCTGGGCGTTGGCTACAAGTTTTAGCCTGACATAAAGTCACCAGAGTGAGCACCCCTTTTGCAGAATTCAGAAGGGGTGTTTCTCGTTCAGTCGACGGAATTCATATAGGCCGGCAGCCACCCCTCATGGGCTTTTCTTAGCTCTCCGACGGAAACCACGCCGTATGTTCCTAGGACCAACAGGTCATCGTCTGGCGACTCGGTGAGCTGGCCAAGTACGTCTACGTGAACGTCAGCGACTGCCGCTCTTCCAATTAGTTCTGATAAACAGTCCTCGGAGACGGAAACGAGGGTTCGCGCCTGATCTTCGCCAAACAACCAAGTGCAATTCGTAAGGTCTTTGTGAATAGTTGGATCAATGATGATTCCAATTCCGGTGGCCAGCGCCATATCGATGGCGGCACATATCAAACCACCCTCGCTCACGTCGTGAGCGGAGGTGACTTTCGCTTGTCGTATCATCTCGCGAACGAATGCTGCATTCTTTGCTTCAATCGCGAGGTTCACTTGCGGCGGAGTACCTAGATCGTCACCCTTGAGTCCGAGCCATTCCCGAGCGTAGAGCGAAGCGCCAAGATGACCCTTTGTTTCGCCGACTACAACCAGGGTGTCCCCGGGCTGCGCGCCGTTGAGCGTCGCCACCTTTGACAAATCCTCAATCAGGCCCACGCCGCCCACAACGGGTGTCGGCGGAATGGCAATGCCATCGGTCTCATTGTAGAGGGACACGTTGCCCGACACGACCGGGAAATCGAGTTCGCGGCAGGCTTCGGCCATGCCTTCGATCGCCTTGACGATATAGCCCATCGTGGCGGGCTTTTCCGGATTGCCGAAATTGAGATTGTCCGTGATCGCAATCGGCGTTGCGCCAACAGCGGAGAGGTTACGGTAAGCTTCCGCCACCGCCTGCTTGCCGCCTTCATAGGGATCGGCGGCTACATAGTGCGGGTTGCAGTCGGATGTGATGGCCAGCGCCTTGTTCGTGCCGTGGATGCGCACAATGGCGGCGTCACCCATGCTTTGCGACGAGTCGACCGTGTCGCCCATCACGTGGCGGTCATACTGTTCCCAGATCCAGCGCTTTGACGCCATGTCAGGCGACGACATCAGTTTGAGCAGCACTTCGCCATAATCTTCAGGCTCGGGATATTTTGAAATGTCCAAAGGCGCGCGCTTCGGCGGCTCTGTCCAGGGGCGGTCATAATTCGGCGCATCTTCAGCCAGTGGAGCGACGGGGATGTCGCAAACCGTCTCGCCAAACTGCGTCAGCACAAGATGGCCGGTATCGGTCGTGTGACCGATGACTTCAGCCGACAGGTCATACTTGTCGAACACCGCTTTCGCGACATCGATCTTGTCGGGATAGAGCACCATGAGCATGCGCTCCTGGCTCTCGGACAGCATGATCTCATATGCTGTCATGCCTTCTTCGCGCTGGGGCACCTTGTCGAGGTCCATGACCACGCCGATGCCTTCGCCATTCTCGCCGCCGCTGGCGGCCATCTCGACCGAGGAGGAGGTCAGGCCAGCAGCGCCCATGTCCTGGATTGCCTGAATGGCGTCTGTCGCCATCAGTTCGAGGCAGGCCTCGATCAGCAGCTTCTCGGTGAACGGGTCGCCAACCTGCACGGTAGGGCGCTTCTCCTCGTCGCCCTCGGAGAATTCGGCAGACGCCATGGTCGCGCCATGGATGCCGTCGCGCCCGGTCTTCGATCCGACATAGAAGATCGGATTTCCGGGCGTCGCGCCGCGGGCATAGAAAATCTTGTCCTGATCGGCGAGGCCGACGGCCATCGCATTGACGAGGATGTTGCCATTATAGCCTTCGTCGAACTGGGTTTCCCCGGCCACGGTCGGCACGCCCACACAGTTTCCGTATCCGCCGATGCCCGCGACCACGCCCGCCACGAGGCTGCGGGTCTTGGGATGGTCCGGGGAGCCGAAGCGCAATGCATTGACCAGCGCGATCGGGCGCGCGCCCATGGTGAAGACATCGCGCAGGATGCCGCCCACGCCCGTCGCCGCGCCCTGATAAGGCTCGATATAGGACGGGTGGTTGTGGCTCTCCATCTTGAAGATGGCAGCTTGGCCGTCACCAATGTCGATGACGCCGGCATTCTCGCCGGGGCCCTGGATGACGCGGTCATTCTTGGTCGGGAATTTGGACAGATGACGGCGCGAGGATTTGTACGAGCAATGCTCTGACCACATTACCGAATAGATGCCGAGTTCGACGAGGTTCGGCTTGCGCCCGAGCCGCGTGACGAGGCGCTCCCATTCGTCGGCCTTGATGCCATGTTCCAGGCCGGCAGTGTCATCCTGCTCGGCGGTGAGGTGGGCGAGGATCGCAGTTTTGTCAGTCATGACCGGCGCTTTAGCGGCAATTGCCACGAGTCGCCAGCCTCATTGTGCTCACTCTGCGTTTTGGGCGTCCAACCAGGCCTGCCCTTGCGTTCTGGCAAGGTCCACGAGGTTGCCCATTGCGAGATTCATGTCGACAAGATGCAGGCCCCAATCGGGGACCACTTTGCCGTTGAAAACAAGATCGCCTGGAATGTCATCGGCGCGCGGATCCGCTGGATCAGCGTGAATCGTGACAGCCAGCCAGTCATGGGTGTCGTTGGCCAGGCATTGGGCTGAGAGCAGGCCGGGTAGCGAAACAAAAGGTGTGTCGACCGCGACGCCGTAGTCATTTGGAGCAAGTCTTCCAAGGCTTTGGCGGGGCATGTAGGCTTTCAAATCACCCTGGCCACCGCCGAGCGCCGCCGGATTCGTACAGACCGCGCGTTTGCCGTCCTGGGCCTTGCCGAAAAAGGAATCTTCGGGCGGTGGCGAGGATTCGCGGAAACTGGCGAAACTCACGATGCATCCGGTTTCGGACGGAGAGGAGCAGACCGGCAGACCGGATGCGCGCCCGGTGCCGGGATCAATCACAGTTTCATAGCCGATTGCGTGGACTGCGATGAGCTTCTCCTGAGCGGGAGAGCCGACAATATCCTTTTCCAGCATCTGGTAGATCATGCTGGCACCTTGCGAGTGACCGATCAGGACAACGCCGCGGCCATTGTTCTCGTTGGCAAGATAGGTGTTCCAGCTGCCGATCACATCGGCGTAGCGCATCGCGTCATCTGCAGCTGTCTGACCGGCTGTCATCTGCTTTTGCAGTTCCAGCAATGTGGTCTGTCGGTAGATTGGTGCAAAGAGGCGGCATGTTTCGCCGTATCGGGCAAACTGATTGGCTACAACGTTCAACTCTTCGGGCCCCGCAATCATGTCGCTGTTTGGCGTGACGTCGAAAGAGACTGTTGGGTAGATGTAGAAGCAGTCGAAAGCGGGCTCAGCTGCCGGGGTGTGGGGCAATCGGGTCGTGGTGCCGTCCGCCAATATTTCGGTGGCTGCCAGGTCGATGGAGCAGGCATCGTCACTCTTGTCCGGATGACAAAGCCAGTTCGCCGTATCAGAATAGTCATTCACCGCGAAGGCAGGCGGCTCAATAGGTGGGTCCGCTGGGGCGTCAGTCACTGAGCCGGCGTCGTTTCCGCAAGCGGAAATCGCAAGCGCGGCCGAACCGAAAATGAATTTCTTGAGCATTGCGGATTTCCTTAGATTTTGGAATGGACGGATCGAACGTGGGTCAGCTACCCCGCACCCGGTCGATTTCTGACAGGTGGCGGCTTTTGTCGGCGTCGCTCAGGAACGAGCCGGTGAAGCTATTGCGGGCCAGCTGGACGATCTGATCGGCCGACAGGTCCAGCGCTTCGGTGATGGCCTCGTAATTCTGGCCGATATAGCCGCCGAAATAGGCCGGATCGTCAGAGTTCACGCACACCAGCAAGCCTTCTTCCAGCTGACGTTTCACCGGGCTCTTGCGCAGGTCGTCGAGCACGCAGAGCGACAGGTTTGACAGGGGGCAATTGGTGAGCGGCGTCTGGGTGTCGCGCAATACGGCGATCAGAGCGGGATCTTCCATCGCGCGGTTACCATGATCGATCCGGTCCGCACCGATGTCCAGAAGGGCCTCTCGCACATATTCCGGAGGGCCTTCCTCGCCGGCATGCAGGCAGAGTTTGAAGCCAAGCTCGCGACAGCGCGCAAACAGTTTCTGGAATTTCGACGGTGGATGCCCGACCTCGGAACTGTCGAGGCCCACGCCGACAAAATGGTCGTGCCAGGGTGCGGATTCTTCGAGCAAGGCAAACCCGTCCTCTTCGCTCAGATGGCGCAGGAAGCTCATGATGAGTTCGGATGTGATGCCCAGCTCTTCCTCGCCGCGCTTCAGCGCCGAGATTATACCATCAGCGACAGTTCCAAACGCCACGCCGCGCTCTGTATGCGCCTGCGGATCGAAGAACATCTCGACATGGACGACATTGTCTTCCTTGGCGCGCTTCAGATACGCGAAAGTCATGTCATGGAAGTCCTGCTCGGTGCGCAGCACATTCATGCCCTGATAATAAAGGTCCAGGAATTCCTGAAGATTGTTGAAATCATAGGCCGCCTTGGCCTCTTCCAGCGTCTTGAACGGAATCTCGATCTGATTGCGCTCGGCCAGCGCCATCATCATCTCCGGTTCGAAACTGCCTTCGATGTGCAGGTGCAGCTCAGCCTTGGGCAAGCGCGCGATGAGATCTTTGTGGGCGGTCATGGAAGCCTCCTGTTGGGTCAGTCCCATAGAACCGGATCGGACGCGAAGGGCAACCGGTCGAACGCGGCTAACGTGCGCCGAGATAGGTCCAGTTGCGCAGGATGGCCTCCATGGGGCCGCGCTGGAACTTCACCCGCCAGAGGCTGACAAAGGCGACGCTGAAGAGTGCGGTGAGGAAGGCAACGCCAATGGTCTGTGCCGCGGTCAGGCTCGCGAAGTAACCAAAGCCATACGCGGTGAACAGCAACGAGAAGATCAGGCCCTGCATCAGGTAGGCGGTGAGCGAGGACGTGCCGCCCCGTGCGAAGAAAACCGTGACGGGCCCCGGTGTACCTTCGGCCCATTTCGCGATCACGCCGAGATATCCAAAAGTGGAGAACGGACTCCCGATCGTGACCAGGACGAGGCCGAGCAGCATTCTCGGATCGGTCATGCCGTGGCTGTCGACCAGCAACCAGCCGCCTGCGCTGCTGAGCAGCAAACCGACAGGCAGTGCGAAACGGCGCGCAGGTTTCCAGATAGGGGCCGAGGCACGGGCGATGATGCTGCTGCGTACGGCCGCAAGGCCAAACAGGAAGAAGGCGAACGCACCAAATCCCTGGAACAATATCATGAAAGGGAAGCCTGAAAGATATTCAGACACGCGATAGGCCGCTGTTTCGGCAAAACCGGCCGACCCGAAGATTTCGAGCGCCTTGGCGTCTGCCACGGCGAACTCTTCCGTCACCGCCACCATTTCCTCTGGTGCAAAGGTGACCCCTAGATACATCATGAGCGCGATCGCTGAGACGAGCAGGATCTGGATCGCGTAGATGATGCAGCCCCAGACGATCAGCGTCTTCTGGGACGCATTGCGGAACAGGAACAGGATTGAGCCGAGCACCGCATAGATCACGAGAATGTCGCCGATGAAGAAGCAGGCAATGTTCAACGCACCAAAGGCCAGCAGGCCCACGATGCGACGCCAGTACCGCCCTGCGAACCCGACCCCGCGCCGTTCAGCGGACTGCATCTGATAGGCGAAGCCGACCCCGAACATGAAGGAGAACAGTGAGTAGGACTTCATCAGGAACAGGGCGTTGACGCCGAACCAGGCCGCGTCATCGATGCCGCTCACTGTTGCACCATCGGCATGATAGCTGCTCATCATGGGCCAGGATAGGACGCCGACATTGACCAGCGCGATGCCGAACAGTGCCCATGCGCGTGCAAGGTCAGGAAAGATTTCGCGGCCAGCAGCCTGGCTTTCTTCAAGATATGTCATGGTGTTCCCCGCAGCCCCAAAATTATTGATTATCGATATATTCATGCGCTTATCGCGTCAAGAATAATCTTGGGTGGGGGCGGGCCGTCAGGGAGGCCCAGGGTCAGGCCGCGCTGAGCAGGCTCTCGAACACGCCAAGACCGTCGGTGCCGCCCTCATGCCCGCCAATGGCGCGCTCTGGATGCGGCATCATGCCGAGGATGCGGCCATTTTCGCTGAGAATGCCGGCGATGTCCCGCGCAGAGCCGTTCGGGTTCTGGCCGCTGGCATAGCGGAAGGCCACGCGGCCTTCGCCTTCCAGCGTATTGAGCGTGGTGTCGTCAGCAAAATAATTGCCGTCATGATGGGCGACGGGGATCACTACGTCCGATGCGCCGGAATAGGCGCTTGTATAGGCCGTGTTCGTCGACTCGATCTTCAGGGCCTGAGGGCGACAGACAAAGTGGAGCGAGGCATTGCGCATAAGCGCGCCGGGCAGGAGACCCGTTTCGCAAAGGATCTGGAAGCCGTTGCAGACGCCGAGCACATAGCCGCCGCGCGCGGCATGATCGTGCAATTGCGAGATCACGGGTGAATTGCCTGCCATCGCGCCGCAGCGCAGGTAATCGCCGTAGGAGAAGCCGCCGGGAACCATGACGAGGTCAGTGCCCTCGGGGATCGTGCCATCCTTGTGCCAGACCATGGCCGGCGCCTGACCGGTTACCTTGGCAAGGGCGTCATGCGCGTCGCGGTCGCAGTTCGATCCGGGGAAGACAATCACAGCGGTTTTCATGCGCAGGCCTTTAGCAGGGAGTCGGGTGAAAAGGGAACAGGCATTTGCGGTATTACCTGTCCCGAAACCAAAGAAGCCCCGGACGCTGCCGGGGCTTTCTGAATCGTGGATGGCGGATTAACGCTGATCCATTGGTACATAATCGCGCTGGGCAGCGCCGGTATAGATCTGGCGCGGGCGGCCAATGCGCTGGGTCGGGTCGACCAGCATCTCGTTGAGCTGGGCAATCCAGCCAACCGTACGGGCCAGCGAGAACAGGACGGTGAACATCTGCTTCGGGAATCCGATCGCGTCGAGAATGATGCCGGAATAGAAGTCGACATTCGGGTAGAGTTTCTTCTCGGCGAAATACTCGTCTTCCAGAGCAATCCGTTCCAGCTCCATGGCGACTTTCAGGATCGGCTGATCCTTCAGACCCAGCAGGTCGAGCACTTCGTGCGCCGACTCGCGCATCACGGTCGCGCGCGGATCGTAGTTCTTGTAGACGCGGTGACCGAAGCCCATCAGGCGGAACGGGTCAGATTTGTCTTTGGCCTTTTCAATGAATTCCGGAATGCGGTCCACGGTGCCGATTTCGTGCAGCATGTTGAGGCAGGCTTCGTTTGCGCCGCCATGGCTCGGGCCCCAGAGACAGGCCACGCCAGCGGCCACAGCCGCGAATGGGTGCGCGCCCGACGAGCCTGCAAGACGCACGGTCGAGGTCGAGGCATTCTGCTCGTGATCGGCGTGCAGGATGAAGAAGCGGTCCATTGCTTTCGCAATCTTCGGATCGACCTTGTAGTCTTCAGCGGAGACCGAGAAGCACATGCTGAGGAAGTTCTCCGCATAAGACAGCTCGTTGCGCGGATCGACGAATTTCTGGCCCATATTGTACTTCAGGATGCGAGCGCAGAGCGTTGGCATCTTCGCGATCAGGCGGATCGAGGCGAGGCGACGCTCTTCCGGATCTTCGCTGTCCATGGCGCCAGGATAAAATGACGCCATCGCGCCAACCGTTCCGGTCAGCATGGCCATTGGGTGGCTGTCACGACGGAACCCTTCGAAGAAGCGGTCCATCTGGGTGTGCAGCAATGTGTGCTGCTTGATTTCGTCATTGAAGCTGTCGAGTTCGGCCTTGGAAGGCAGTTCGCCATTCAGGATCAGGTGGCAGACTTCGGGGAAAGTCGCTTGCGCAGCCAGCTGGCCAATCGGATAGCCGCGGTGCAGCAGGACGCCTTCTTCCCCGTCAATGAACGTGATCTGGCTTTCACAGCTCGCCGTGGAGGTGAAGCCCGGGTCAAAGGTGAACTGGCCGGATTGCGCGTAGAATTTGCGCACATCCATGACGTTCGGCCCATGCGTACCGGACAGGACGGGCATGTCATACGATTTGCCGTCAATTTCGATCTTCGCTGTACCAGCGTCTTTGGTCTTGTTTTCCATCAGCTTTAGCCCTTCCAAATCATGTTTTTGTCCAGCGCGGCGTGGGAGTTTAATCCCTTGCCTTCGCCGTTTGATCTTCAATACGTCCCAGCGCCTCATCCTGTCCGAGCCATTCAAGGACCGGTGCAATGTCTGGCGCGGGCAAGCCGCCTGTCAGCGCAGCCCTTAGCGGTTGACCCACCTGCCCCATGGAGAGGTCGTGGTCAGCGCAATAGGAACTTATGACGTGCGATATAGTTTCTGCCGTCCATTGGCGCAATTGCTGCAGTTCGTCGCGCAGACCGGCGAGCCGGTCAAGTCCTTCTTCTGACAGCGACTTTCGCGCTTTCTTGTTCATCTGGATTGGCCGGATGTCGCGCAGGAACGCGAACGCCTCAGCCAGTTCGGGGAGCGTCGTGCCGCGATCCTTCAGGCCGGCCATCGCAGCGCGGATGCGAAAAGTCTCGGCTTCGCTCATTGGGGCATTGGCTTCAAGATAGGGCAATAGAAGATCGAAGAGGCGCGCGTCATCGGTCGCGCGCATGAAATGGGAGTTGATCTGACCCAGCTTTTCAAGGTCCAGCCGGGCGGGCGCCTTGTTGATACCCTCGATATCGAAAAGTGCCGTCGCTTCGGCTTCGGTGAAGATTTCCTGGTCACCATGGCTCCAGCCAAGGCGGAGCAGGTAGGCTTTCATGGCTTCCGGCAGATAACCCATCTCGCGATAGGCCAGCGTCGAAAGGGCGCCGTGGCGCTTGGACAGTTTCGCCCCGTCCGGTCCATGGATCAGGGAAACGTGAGCGAATTTGGGGATATCCCAGCCCATCGCCTCATAGATCGGGATCTGGCGGAAAGCATTCCTCAGATGGTCATCGCCCCGGATCACATGGGTCACGCCCATATCGTGGTCATCTACCACCACGGCCAGCATGTAGGTCGGGGTGCCGTCGGCGCGCAGCAGGATCATGTCGTCCAATTCGCTCGCCTGAATGGTCACGCGACCCTGAACGCCATCCTCAAGTATTCGGTCGCCGCCATCCGGCGCGCGCAGGCGCACAGTATAGGGGGCATCCTCGGAAGGCGCCGGCGCACCATCGCGCCACGGAGAGCGATAGGGGGCGAGCAATTCGTTGGCCTCGGCCAGCAGCGCAGCTTTCGCATCTTCCGAAACACCGTCGGCCTTGGCAGCCTGGCGCTTTTCTTCGCCTAGGTCGCGGCGCGCTTGCAGTTCTTCGGGCGTTGCATAGCAACGGAAGGCGGTGCCGCGCGCGATCATGTCGAGGGCAATTTCCGTGTGGCGAGCGGCTTGGTCAAACTGCATGACCGGAGGGGCGTCCGGTGTCAGGCCCAGCCACTCCATGCCTTCCAGAATGGCGGCTGTCGCCTCGTCAGATGAACGGGCGCGGTCGGTATCCTCGATCCGCAGAAGAAACTTCCCGTTGTGCCGTTTCGCGAAGAGGTAGTTGAAAAGTGCCGTCCTTGCCCCTCCAATGTGCAGCATGCCAGTGGGAGAGGGGGCAAAACGCGTGATGACGCTCATGGGACAGGCAGGCTCCGATTGATGGACGCGGGTGAGGCTCTTGCGCCGCAGAAACACAACTCCCCTGCCAAAGGCAAGGGGCGCGCCGCGCAGGATGCAGCGCAGCCACGTCAGATATGGTCAATTGCGACCGTCGATGCACTGCCCCTGTTGCTCGCCTTTGCCATGGCAAGCGGCGCTGCGGCGTATTTTCTAGCTCCCGCTGAACCAGACTTTGAACCGGTATTGCTGGCGCCGCTTGCCATGGCGATCCTGATCGCGCTGGGGCGACGATTCCTGTTGCCATCCCTGCTTCAACTTTGCGTGTGGCTTGCCTTCGGCGCGGCGCTTGGGATGAGTTCTGCAGCATTGCGGGCGCGGCTGGTCGCAGCGCCCGTGATCGTTGCAGAGACCGGGCCGGTCATGGTCGAGGGCTGGCTGTCGGAAATCGAGACTGGCGCCAAGGGACCCCGTTTGCGCATCGATGTGCACGCCATCGCAGGGCTGACGCCGGAAACGACACCCAAGACCGTGCGCCTGACGCATCGCTCCCGGCTGGAGGTTTCCTCCGGACGCTTTGTACGATGCTGGGGTGTGCTGAGGCCGCCGCCCGCCCCGAGCATGGAGGGGGAATATGATTTCCGGCGGCAGGCATGGTTCGAACAACTTGGAGGCGTCGGCTATGTGCAGGGCCGCTGCCGGGGTGGCACGCTTGGCGCGCCGGATGGAATACTGCCCGATATCCGGATGAAGGTCGCAGCCTTCCGCAGGCAATTGGCGGCGCATGTGAACATTGCCGCGGGTGATCGGGCGGGTGGCTTCGCGGCTGCGCTCGTTTCGGGCGACCGCAGCTATATGCGCGTGGAGGATCAGGTCGCCCTGCGTAATTCCGGCCTGGCGCACCTTCTGGCAATCTCCGGTCTCCATATGGCGATTGTGGGCGCGCTGGTTTTCTACCTCATGCGGCGACTGCTCGCCTGTATCGAGCCATTGGCGCTGCGCGTGGCGGTGCAGAAACCCGCAGCGATCATCGCACTCGCGGCGAGTTTGGCTTATCTGATCCTTTCCGGCGCCGGCGTTTCCACCCAGCGGGCTTTCATCATGCTGGCGGTCGTGTTCGGCGCGGTCCTGTTCGACCGGGCAGCGCTGAGCCTGCGCTCCTTTGCAATTGCGATGATCCTGGTGATCCTGTTGCAGCCGGAAAGCGTCATGACGCCCGGCTTCCAGATGTCGTTCGCAGCGTCAGGCGCCCTGATCGCCACCTACGAGGCGTGGACAGCGCGCCGATCCGCTTCCGACAAGGTGCTGGGCAGCTTCAGCTATAGCTGGGCCTCGCTCGCGGTCACGTCTCTCGTCGCCGGCACGGCAACGGCCCCGTATGCACTCTACCATTTTGACCGGCTCGCGGGGCTCGGCCTACTGGCCAATCTCGCAGCCATGCCGGTGATCACGTTCGTGAGCGCGCCCGCCGCTGCGGCTGCGCTGATCCTCACACCATTTGGATACGGAGATCTGGGCTTGCGTGTCTTTGGCTATTCGCTGGAGGCCATTCTCTGGATCGCCCAGACGTGTACCGAACAGGCACCAGGCGGGCTGTCTCCCGGCAAGCAAATGCCGGGTGTCTCACTCGTCCTGTTCAGTGCGGCGTTGGGACTGGCTGTGGTTGCAAGGGGCATATGACGCTGGCTGTTTGTGGTGGCCCTCAGCGGGCCGGCAACCTGGCTCTGGATCGCGGCCCCGGCCATGGCGCTGCATTGGTCGGCTTCGGGCGACGTGTTCGTGCGGCTGGCTGGCGGCGAGGTGCACAAGATCCGCTACATCGATGGCGATGGTTTGTCGCCGATGCGGTTCAGCACGTTGGAGCCGTCAGGCCTGTGTGCAGACTGGCCGTGCATTCTGGATGCCGAGATCGGCCGGATAGCGCTGCCGCGCCCCGACGCCGATGCCACAGCCTGTCATCCTCGCGCCGATGCCGCGTATGAACTTGTCCCACACGCCCTGACGGATACGGGCGAACGATCCGTCAGTTGCGCTGAGCCTGTCTTGTGGTCTGACGTGGTCCGGACAGGTGCCATCACTCTCAACACGAAAGGTGCGCCATCAAAAAGGGCCGCGCCTTGTAAAGCGCGGCCCTGGAAACCTTGCGGTGTGGAAACCGATTAGTCGTAGCGACGGATCAGAGCGACGAGGCGGCCCTGCACCTGCACCCGGTCAGGCCCGAAAATGCGTGTTTCGAACGCCGGGTTGGCGGCTTCAAGCGCCACGGAGGCGCCTTTGCGGCGAAGCCGCTTCAGTGTGGCTTCTTCCCCATCGACCAGCGCGACGACGATGTCGCCCGTATTGGCTGTATCCGTGCGGCGGCAGACCACGATGTCACCCTCAAGGATACCCGCGTCGATCATCGAGTCACCCTGAACTTCGAGGGCGAAGTGTTCTTCCCCATCGGTCAGGCCATCCGGCGCATTGACGTGACCATTGTCCTGCTGGATCGCAGAAATCGGCAGACCAGCGGCGATACGGCCGATCAGCGGCACGGTATGTGCGCTCTGAGTCGGGGCGGGCTGACCGGAGGATACGAGTGCCGGCTTGAACTCCTTGCGGCCGCGAGGGGCGCCGGGCGAAACCGATTCCGGTAGTTTCAGCACTTCAAGGGCGCGGGCCCGATGCGCAAGACGCCGGATGAACCCGCGCTCTTCAAGCGCTGTGATAAGACGGTGGATGCCGGATTTGGACGCCAGGTTCAGCGCATCCTTCATCTCGTCAAAGGATGGCGAAACGCCGGTTTCCTGAATGCGCTCATTGATGAAGAGCAGCAATTCCTTTTGTTTACTAGTCAGCACGGGTGACTCCCTTCGGGCGAATCTATGTTCACTTATGTTCTACATGTGTTCATGCTTCGGGTCAATTCGTGCCAGCTACCCTCATTTGTGTAACGCTTTTGTGGCGGTTTATGCCCATTTTCATAAGGCTTTCCCCGATAAGAAAGCGCCGGGTGCCTGTTTCGCGCAATCTTTTGATATGTTCGGGCGATGAGACGCCACTTTCGGAAATCAGCACCTTCTCAGCCGGGACCAGCGGCGCGAGGCGCTCGGTTGTGCCCAGATCGGTGACCATGCGCTTCAAGTCCCGATTGTTGATGCCAATGAGCGGAGACGGCAGATCGAGCGCGCGTGCCAGCTCTTCCTCATTGTGGGTCTCGAGCAGGACGTCCATGCCGAGGTCGAGTGCCGTATCCGTCATCTCGCTGGCCTGAGCGTCGCTGAGGCAGGCCATGATGACCAGGACGCAATCGGCGCCATGCACGCGGGATTCGATCACCTGATAGGGATCGATCATGAAATCCTTGCGCAGCATGGGCAGGCCGACAGCGGAGCGAATTTGAGCGAAATCCTCCAGGCTGCCGCCAAAGCTCGGCCCATCCGTCAGGACAGAGAGGCAGGCCGCGCCACCGGATTCATATTCGCGGGCAATCTGGATAGGGTCCGCGCCCGGCAGGATGTCCCCGGCGGACGGGCTCTTGCGCTTCAGCTCGCAGATCAGTGCGTTCTCGTCGAGGCCGGCAATCATGGACATGGATTGAGCGAAGCCGCGCGGCGGGCTGGCCTCGGGCAGGCGTGCCTCCAGCGCGGCCAGCGGGGTCTCGCGCTTGGCGGCGGCGACTTCATCGACCTTGTAGGCGATGATCCGATCAAGGGCGGTGCTCATTCCGGATCCTGCCCGTTGGAGAGAGCAGCCAGGGCCCGCAAGGTTTGCCGGGCCTTGCCGCTGTCGATGGCCTCGGCGGCCATGGCGGCGCCCTGTTTGAGCGTGTCGGCCTTGCCATAAACATGCAGGCCGGCGGCTGCGTTGAGCAGCACGACATCGCGGAACGGGCCTTCCTGGCCCTCCAGCAATTCGGTGATGGCGAGCGCATTGTCTTCCACGCCTCCGCCCTCCAGGGTCGACAGCGGGCTCGTTTCCAGTCCGGCGTCGGCAGGGGTCAGCTCGAATTCGTGTAAATCGTCGCCCGCCACTTCACAGACTTTCGTTGTGCCGGCGATGGAGATCTCGTCGATGCCGTCCAGGCCGTGCACGACCCAGGCGCGCTTGGTGCCGAGACGCGACAGGGTCTCGGCCATCGGTCGCACCCATTCGGGCGCGAATACGCCCAGAACCTGGTATTCGGCACCGGCCGGATTGCTGAGTGGGCCGAGCAGATTGAAGATGGTGCGGATGCCGAGTTTTGCGCGCACCGGCGCGACATGGCGCATGGCACTGTGATGGCTGCGCGCGAACATGAACGCGACGCCGCAGCCATTCAGGCATTCGAGGAAGGTTTCTTCGTCCATGTCGAGATTGACGCCGAGCGCTTCGAGCACGTCGGCCGAGCCGGTCTTGGGCGGCACCGAGCGATTGCCATGCTTGGCGACCCGTCCGCCCGCCGCCGCGATCACGATCGCGCTGGCGGTGGAGGTGTTCAGGCTTTTCCATGGCAGGCCGCCTGTCCCGCATGTATCGAGGACAGGCCCTTCCACATGCACCTTGCGGGCATGTTGGCGCATGATGCGCGCCCCGGCGGCGAGCTCGTCGGCTGTCTCTCCCCGCACGGTCAGGCCCATGAGGAACGCACCGACCTCTTCGGGGGCCGCCTCGCCGGACAAGAGCTTGTCGAAAGCCCCCTCAAGCGTAGCGATGTCCAGTGGCTGGCGGCGGGCAATGGCCAGCAGGGCGGTGGTGAGACTGTCTGATGGCATAGGAAGGTCATCCGGGTCTGGTTCGCGTCTGCATAGGGTGTGTGGGGGCGTCAGATCAAGTCTGACGACGCCGCAGGGCGAGGTTTCACTGCATCCGCCACAAAGGCTTCAAGCAGGATACACGAACACGTGATCGCATTTGCAGGAAGATTGGGTTAGGTTCGCCGAACAGGGGAACTTCAAGAGAAAACTGACCTGATTGAGGAGGACATTATGAAACCCAATTTGTTGCTCGCGAGCGTTGCTGGCATGGCCTTGCTGGCCGCCTGTCAGACCGCACCGGCTGACGATATGTCAGACAACCTGACCGCCGAAGAGACGATCGAGGTGGAAAGGGTGATGGAAGCTGAAGGATCAGTGGAAATTGACCAGTCTGCCGAAGCCGAGATGGCGGAGATGGCCGAGACAGCTGATGAGGCGATGGATGTTTCCTCGTCTGTCGCGCTTGCTGCGGCGCTCGCATCGCAGCCCGAAGACGTTCAGGCCCGCTACGAGGCGCGCAATCCGGGTGCGACGCTGGAATTCTTCGGCATTGAGCCGGGTATGACGGTCGTCGAGGCCCTGCCGGGCCGTGGCTGGTACTCCAAGATCCTGCTTCCTTATCTCGGTCCTGAGGGCAAGCTGATCGGCGCGCACTATCCGGACGAGATGTGGATCCGCATCCTTCCAGGCGCTGACGAGGAACGCGTCGCGGGTATCCTGGCCCAGCTTGAAGGCTGGACCGAGACCGCAGAAGGCTGGGCCGGCGAGAATGGCGCGAAAGTCTATGACTACAAGCTGACGACCCTGCCGGACGACAAGGCCGAGAAGGCCGACGCCGCATTGTTCATTCGCGCACTGCACAATCTCTACCGGACGGAAGCAGAGCTTGGCACGTTCTCAGCTACCATTGCCGAGACGTATCGCATTCTGAAGCCAGGCGGCGTCGTCGGCGTGGTCCAGCATCGCGCGTCGGAAGACACGCCGGATGAGTGGGCCGATGGAAATGCAGGATATCTGAAGACCAGCTTCGTGGTCGAAGCTTTCGAGGCTGCCGGGTTCGAACTGGAAGAGTCGAGTGAGGTCAATGCGAACCCCGCCGACGATGCCGGTCCAGGCGACATCGTGTGGCGCCTGCCACCGAGCTTTGGGACGTCGGAAGAAGGCTCTGCAGAGCGTGCAGCTTTTGCCGAGATTGGCGAATCCGACCGGATGACGCTGCGCTTCCGCAAGCCTGAATAGACGCGTCATCATCCGTATCGGGAAGGGGCCCTGACCGGGCCCCTTTTTCATTGGGGCGCGAACCGTCTTGCGGAACCGGCTGCCCGGAAAGGCGTTGAGAGGGAAACACTGAAAGGAACTTCCCCTCCCATGACCCAACTCGCTGACAAGGACCTCACCGAAACTTTCTGGGATCGTCTTGAAGACTGCCGCACAGGCATGCTCGTGATTGATGGCCGGGCTGTGCCCATGTCCCACTATGTTGATGAGAACAAGCGCGAGCTGTGGTTCATCACCGCCAAGGGTACGTTCATGGCCGAACATGCCAACGGAACGAACGCGCACTATGTTCTGTGCAATGACAAGGAAGGGCTCTATGCCAGCCTGTCCGGTCGCCTCATGCCAGAAATCAACAAGGAGAAGCTTGATGAATACTGGAGCTTCATCGCGGCCAGCTGGTACGAAGACGGCAAACAGGATCCTGACGTCCTACTGCTGAAACTGTCGCTTGATGCCGGTGAAGTCTGGACGTCAAAAGGCGGCGCGAAGTTCTTCTACGAAATTGCCAAAGCCAATCTCACCGACGACAAGCCGGACATTGGCGAGCATTTCGAAATCAGCTTCTAGAGCTTGTCGAGCCAGTTCTTGAGCAAGGCGTGGCCGTGCTCGGTCAGGATGCTTTCCGGGTGGAATTGCACGCCGTAGATCGGCCGTGTCTTGTGGTGCAGGGCCATGACTTCGCCATCCTCGGTGAAGGCGTCGGCTACCAGAACTTCCGGCAGGTCTTCGGGCTTCACCGCGAGTGAATGGTATCGCACCACTTGATAGGTTTCGGGCAAACCTTCGAAAAGGTCCCCGCCGGTCTGGCGGATTTCTGACAGCTTGCCGTGACGGATTTCCCTGGCGGTGATGACCTCGCCGCCAAAGGCTTGCCCGATGGACTGATGGCCGAGGCAGACGCCGAGGATCGGCAGGTCTTTAGGCGCCTTCTGGATCAGCCCCACACAGATGCCGGCCTCGTTGGGAGAGCAGGGGCCGGGAGACAGGAGAATGCCGTCCGCACCGGTGGCGAGGGCTTCCTCGACCGTCATTTCATCATTGCGGACCACGCGCGTTTCCGCGCCCAGCTCTTCCAGATAATGGACGAGATTCCAGGTGAAGCTGTCATAATTGTCGATGACGAGGATCTGCTTCTTTGGCGCGCTCATTGATCATGCTCATATGCGGCGGCCAGTTCGGCAGCGCGGCGAAGTGCGCCAGCCTTGTGGACGGTTTCATCATATTCGTATTGCGGCACGGAATCGAGCACGACGCCGCCGCCAGCCTGGATGTGCAATTGGCCATCCTTCAGCACCGCGGTGCGCAGCGCGATACAGGTGTCGAGATCGCCATTCCAGCCGAAATAGCCGACTGCGCCGCCATAGATGCCGCGGCGATGGCTCTCCATCTCGTTGATGATCTGCATGGCACGGATCTTCGGCGCGCCGGAGACGGTGCCCGCCGGGAAGCCTGCGAAGAGCGCATCCACGCTGTCGAGCCCCTCGCGCAGGTCGCCTTCGACATGGCTGACGATGTGCATGACGTGGCTGTAGCGCTCGACGATGAACTGCTCGGTGACCGTCACGCTGCCATAGGCGGCGACGCGGCCGACATCGTTGCGGCCAAGGTCCAGCAACATGAGGTGCTCGGCGATCTCTTTCGGATCGTTGAGCAAGCCCTCGGCGCGGCGGGCGTCTTCCTCATCATCCCCGCTGCGTGGGCGTGTGCCGGCGATCGGGCGGATGGCGACGCGGCCATCGCGGACGCGAACGAGAATTTCCGGGCTGGAGCCGACCAGGCTGACCGCGCCGAGATTCATGTGGAACATGAAGGCCGACGGGTTCAGGCGGCGAAGCGCGCGGTAATAGCTGATCGATTGGCGCGGGAAGGGTGTGGAGAAACGTTGGCTCGGTACGACCTGAAAGATGTCCCCGGCGCGGATATAGTCCTTGCACGCTTCGACAATCTCGAAATAGCGCGCCTTGGAGGTGTTGGACTGCAGTTCCACCGGCGCGGGCGCCTGATCCTTGGGTGGAATCTGGGGCAGGCGTTCCAGCCGTGCCTCGACATCATCCAGCAGGGCGTCGATCTCGGATTCGTTGTCGGCTTCGACGCGGCCGATCAGCAGGATTTCCTGATAGATGTGATCGAACACGATGACCACGCGCGGGATGACCAGAAGGGCTTCCGGCACGTTCAGCATGTCCGGCTTTGTAATCTCCACCGGCTCGACATATTGGATCATGTCATAGCCGACATAGCCAAAGGCCCCTGAGGCCATAGGTGGCAGGTCTTCGTCGGCGCTGGCGCGGGCATCGCGGGCAAAGGCTTTCAGAGCCGCAACAGGCTCGGCATCAAGCGTCTTGGCGTCCGAGAAGTCAGCATCGCTGGCCGTCTCGGCTTTGCCATTGAGAATGCGAAACCAGCGGTCAGGTTCAAGCCCGATGAAGGAATATCGCCCAAGGCGTTCGCCACCTGCAATCGACTCGAACAGGAAGCTGCCGGGCGTTTCCGCGCCCAGCTTCAGCATGGCGGCAACCGGGGTTTCTATGTCCCCGATTCGCCGACGGACAATCAGTCTGGCATTGCTCATTGGTCTGACGTGATAGTGGCCTTGTAGGCTCTGAGCGTGCCTTGATTGGTGCGTAGCTTCATGGTGGCCGCGATCTCGGCTTCCATCGCCTGATCAAGATCGGTCTGCAGAGAGGTCAGCAGACTGGAATTGGCCAATGGGGCCAGTTCCGACATGTCCGCCTCGCTCGGTGGTGTGATGTCGGTGATCTGCATCACCATGACTGCATCACCCGTCCGGCTCGGGAAGGTGAAGACATCGCCTTCCTTGCCGCTGAAGACGGAAGTGACTGCCGCATTTGGCAGGCCGGAATCGGCAGCCGTGCGCCGTGTGATCGGCGCGAGGGGTGTTTCGACCACTTCGTTGGCAGCGCGCGCTTCAGCTTCCAGTGTGCTCTCGCCAGACTTGATCCGGTCGGTCAGATCATCCAGCGCGGCCTGTACGCCGTTGGCTTCACGCTGGCGAACAAGACCGGTGCGCACATCCTCACGCAATTCCTCAAATTCCGGCGTGTAGCTTTCAAGTACTTTGCGGGGGGATGTGAGATAGGTCGCTTCGCCAATATCGATGCGGTTGCTGGTTTCACCGACCGGGATTTCGAACGCCTGCTGGAAAGCTTCTCCGGCGCTGATCAGGCCCATGAGCGCCACGCCTTCACGGGTGCGGCCAGACTGGTCAACGGGCGCGAATGTGATGAGCGGCACGCCGACTTCCTCGGCGATCTGACCGATCGGGTAGCCAGCGCCAATTGCGCGATCCAGCGCTTCCATTTTCTCAAACAGGAGGACGGCTGCGCGTTCGCGGGAGAGTTGGTCGCGAATCTCGCCTTCAACCTGTTCCAGGGGAAAGACTGCGCCGGGCTGGACCGAGACGAGCCGCGCCACGAGCCATTGGTCGCCGCGCTCGGCCGGGCCAAACAGGGCGCCGCTTTGCTTGCCGGCCCCGAACATGGCTTCTGCGAGCAGAGGATCGGACACGCTTTCACGGCGGCCGGTGCGGGTTTCGCGCGAGGCGACGCCTTCTACGCTTGCCGGGTCTGCGCCCGCGGCGAGCAGGCCAAAGGCCGTGCGGGCCGCTTCGCGGCTGGAGAACATGAGCTCGACATAGGTGCGGGTGTCAGGCTCTGAGTACCGCTCCGACTTGCTAGCTTCATAGACGGTGGCCACTTCCTGATCAGTCACGGTGACCTCTGACAGGAAGTCTTCGGCAGACATGCGCAGCACATCAATCATCCGACGCTCAGGCTGTTTCAGCGCTTCGAGATTTTCATCATAATAGGCGCGGATTTCGTCTTCCGTGGGCGCGTCAGGCTCTGGCAGGCTGCTCGTGTCGAGAATGAACCAGCCGACATTGCGCGCTTCGCCAATATAGCGCGCTTGCAATCCGGAAAGCGTTTTCGGCGGAAAGATCGCGGCGCCGGCTGCGTCGCGCAGCGCTTTCATCGTCAGATCGTCAGACAATTGCTGTTCATAGTCAGCCTGAGTGATGCGGCTGCGATAGAGGACATCGCGATATGTATCGAGGTCGAGCGCGCCGGTCAGCGGGTTCTTGAAGGCGTCGATGTTCTTCAGTTCTTCCACAACGGCATCGGTGGAGGGATGGACGCCGATGGAGTCGGCATAGCCGAGCAAGGTGAGCTTGGCGGCTTCGAGCTGGAAGACCTGGTCGATGACACCCTGTTCCAGCAATTCCGGCTTGGTAACGGGCTCTTCGGAGTCCGCATTGATGTTCCGGATGACGCTCTCAACGCGGCGATCGAAGGTGACGGCATCAAAGCCCCGGCTGCCCGCGGCGGCCATGTTGGAGCCGATTCCGCCCCGCAGCTGAGCGAACATCTGGTCAACACCCCAGAACGCCATCCCCGCAATGATGATCATGACAATAATCTTCCCGACGAAGGAATTCATCAGGCTTTTCATCAAGGCTAGCATATCGGCAGCGTCTTTCTGGCAGGTTGAGCGGTGGTCCAGTGCTTGCTAGGCGACCCCGTTAGGTCTTTCAAGATAGGGATAGCTTATGACCAGAACACTTATCGCCGGGAATTGGAAGATGAACGGCCTCAAGTCCAGCCTTGGGGAAATCCGAGATGCGGCTGCAGGCGTGGGTCAAGGCAAGGCCGGGGTCGAGGCGCTGTTGTGCGTACCGGCAACCCTTCTGACCCTTGCGGCAGAGGCCGCGCACGGCTCAGCGCTGCGGGTCGGTGGCGAAACCTGCCATGCGGCCGAAAGCGGCGCGCATACTGGTGATGTGTCGGCAGAAATGCTGGCAGACGCGGGCGCAACCCATGTCATTGTTGGCCATTCAGAGCGCCGGACAGACCATGCGGAGAGCAATGAAATCGTGGCCGCACAAGCCGCAGCCGCCCTGCGCGCGAGTCTGACGCCGATCATTTGCATTGGCGAAAGCCTCGACCAGCGCAAGGCGGGTGAGACGCTGGAATTCGTGGCCAGCCAGATCGCAGGCTCGATTCCGGACGGGGCCACGGCTGAACAGATTGTGATTGCATATGAGCCAATCTGGGCCATCGGTACGGGCGAAGTTGCCACGCCAGATCAGATTGATGAAGTTCATACCGCGATCCGCACGCGCCTTACAGAACGATTCGGTGCTGAGGCCGCAGACCTCATTCCGCTGCTCTATGGCGGCAGCATGAAGCCGGGAAATGCGGCTGAAATCCTTGCGGTCAAGGATGTGAATGGCGGTCTAATTGGGGGGGCAAGCTTGAAGGCGGCGGATTTCCTCGCCATTTACGGTCAAGCAAAGTAATCAAAGACTGAACCCGAAGGCTTGGCGTCTGTCCCCAATGGGGATATGCGGGCCGCTTGAATTTTACTGGAAACGCACCAGCCATGCAGAACGTCATCCTTGTAGTCCACATCCTCGCCTGTCTTATCGTGACAGGACTGGTCCTGATCCAGAAATCCGAAGGCGGCGGCCTCGGTATTGGTGGTGGCGGCGGGGGCGGCGCGGGATCGCTCATGTCCGGACGTGGCGCTGCCGGCGCCCTGGTGCGTTCCACGATCATGTTTGCCGGTATCTTCTTCGTGACCAGCCTGGCGCTGACCACACTGGCCAATCGCAACACGGATACGCGCACCAATGTCGAGCGCGCACTTGGCGCTGACGAAGATGGCGCAACCGGCCCGGTTGACCTGCTGGATCCAACCGCGCCGCTGCTGGAGGGCCAGGACGGCCTGTCCACGCCCGCGCCGGAAGCGGCTGAGCCGGGTGTCCTGATCGATCCTACGGCAGACATGCCACCCGCCGATATCGAGGCTGATCCTGTGCCGGAAACCGAGCCGGAAACAGGTAATCCCCAGTAATTGCGCCGCGCAGGTGTTTTCCCTGCGTCCCATTTGTCCGAATCACGGCATCAGGGTGATCCCATGATCCGCTATATTTTCATTACAGGCGGCGTGGTGTCCTCCCTTGGCAAGGGTATCGCTTCCGCCGCACTCGGTGCGTTGCTTCAGGCGCGTGGCTACAAGGTCCGTCTGCGCAAGCTCGATCCGTATCTCAATGTCGATCCCGGCACGATGAGCCCCCGCCAACATGGCGAGGTCTATGTCACCGATGACGGCGCAGAGACCGATCTGGACCTTGGTCATTATGAGCGCTTCACCGGCGTCTCGGCACGCCAGTCCGACAATATCACGACGGGGCGGATCTATAGCCGCATCATCGAGAAGGAACGGCGCGGGGATTATCTCGGCGCGACGATCCAGGTGATTCCGCACGTCACAAACGAGATCAAGGATTTCGTCCTGTCCGATCCGGGCGAGGATGTGGAATTCGTGCTCTGCGAAATCGGCGGCACGGTCGGCGATATTGAGGGCCTGCCATTTTTCGAGGCGATCCGTCAGCTCGGCCAGGAACTCGGGCCGGAGCGCGCCTGCTTCATCCATCTGACACTGCTGCCCTATATTCCGGCGGCGGGCGAGATGAAGACCAAGCCGACCCAGCACTCGGTGAAGGAGCTGCGCTCGATCGGTATTCAGCCCGATGTGCTACTCTGCCGGTGTGATCGGCCGATTCCGGAGACCGAGAAGGGCAAGATTGCCAGCTTCTGTAATGTGCGCCTCTCCAGCGTGATCGAAGCGCGCGATGTGGGCCATATCTATGATGTGCCGGGCGCTTATCATGCCGAGGGGCTCGACAAGGAAGTCCTGTCGCATTTCCGCATCGAAGACGCCCCGGAGCCGGACCTGTCCGGCTGGAGCGAGATTGCGCACACGACGCATCATCCGGACGGCAATGTCTGTATCGGCCTCGTCGGAAAATACACCGATGTGCCGGACGCCTACAAATCCGTTGCCGAGGCGCTGACGCATGGCGGCCTTGCCAACAAGGTGAAGGTCGATATCCGCCTGATCAATTCCGAAGAATTCGATGATGAGCATCGGCCGCTGGACATTCTGGAAGGCGTGCATGGCATCATCCTGCCGGGCGGCTTTGGCGAGCGCGGCGCACATGGCAAGATGCGTGCGGCACGGTTTGCCCGCGAGCGCAACGTGCCGTGCTTCGGTATTTGCTATGGCATGCAGATGTCGGTGATCGAGGCGGCCCGCAACATGGCCGGTATCGAGGAAGCGAACACGACCGAGAATGACCCGGACACGTCTGCACCGCTGGTCGGCCTGATGGAAGAGTGGACCAAGGGCAACGAAAAGGTCCAGCGCGACGCCAATACCGACAAGGGCGGCACGATGCGCCTCGGCGCTTATCCGGCCCGCCTGACGCCGGGCAGCAAGGTCGCCGAAATCTATGGCACGCTCGATATCTCCGAACGCCACCGTCACCGCTATGAGGTGAATGCCGGTTACATCAAGGCGCTGGAAAAGGCCGGCGGGCTGTTCTCCGGCCTGTCGCCAGACGGCAAGCTGCCGGAGATTTTCGAGCTTCCGGAGCACCCCTGGTTCATCGGCGTGCAGTATCATCCAGAGCTGAAGTCCCGTCCGTTCGAGCCGCACCCGCTGTTTGCAAGCTTCATCGGCGCGGCGGTCAAGCAGAGCCGACTGGTTTAGGATCCTTCCGTCAAGATCCGTCACCCTCGACCGCGAAGCGGTCTGAGGGCCCATCTCTGGTTTTGCCTCATGCACTAGCGGCCCGGTTCCGAGATGGGCACCCAGATGAGCTGCGCTCATCGGGTGTGACGCGGAGGGGGCGACCAGCACTTTTATCCGGCGCGGAAGATTCCGGCCGGGTGCGTGTCTCCAAAAACAATCCGCCTCAGGACGAATTGAAGTGGGGTTGCACGGCGTGCGTTTCAGCCTCGATCAGTTGGGCTGTCTCGCGTTGCAGGCGCGTCAGAGGGCCGTGCCGGAATAGGCGCTTGCCGGTTTTGGCGATCAGTTGTCTGGCTTCGCCAAGGCAGCGGCGGATCTTTTTGATATAGAGATCGCGATGATCCATCGCATGGTCGAGGGCCATCAGCCGGCGGACGAGGCGTTTGGCGGGCAGGATGTCGCTCGGGAGTTTATCGTATTCATGGATATCTGGGACGTCGTCCGCATCAAGGAAGCGGATGCGTGGGCCTGTCTTGAATGTCGGCCTGGGCGGCTTTGCATCCGGGCGATGAGCGCGGGTCTCGAACAGACGGAAAGCTGGCTGGAATACGCGGGCGATGTGTTGCGTGGTTTCTTGCGGGCGCGCTGGACCTGAACTGGCTGTCTCTCGAGGGAATACAGGCAACGCACCCAGTTCGGCCGCGCAGAGATAGAGACAGCGGCGCAGCGCCGGTTCGGCCTGGGCCAGGAAGCGCGACAGGCGCGAAATCGCGTGACGCGGCAGGAGCGGCGTATGCGGCGTCAGGCCGAGCCGCTCGCGCAACTGGATCACGCCGAGGCTGATGACATTCAGCATCAGCCAGACGGCGGAGCGGATTTCCTGTGGAGGTGAATAGCGCAGTTCGGACATGAGCTGAGCATCCGGGGTGGGGGTGCCGGTCGGATTGGTCTTTCAACGGTCTTTGATTTTATTGGAGAATTCTGCGGGGCTTGCGGGACTACCGAGCCCGTATCATCGGCATGCGCCGAAAGGCGGATGTGGTTCTAAGGCTTGGACACCTGGAACTGGCCGACATTGATGCGCCCGTCAGTGAAGCCGGCATCGCAATAGGACAGGTAGAAATTCCACATGCGGCGGAAGGGCTCATCGAAGTCCAGCTTGGCGATCGTGTCCCAGTTGGCATTGAAATCGCGCGCCCATTCGCGGCAGGTGCGGGCATAGTCCTGACCGAAATAGGTGACGCCATCATGGCGCAGGCCCGCCGTGTGGAACTGTTCCTTCAGAGCGGTCTCGCTGGGCAGCATGCCGCCCGGAAATATGTGGCGCTGGATGAAGTCGACGCGCTTGCGGTAGCGCGGGAACAGTTCGTCATCGATGGTGATGATCTGGAGCGCGGCGCGGCCGCCCTGTTTCAGGCTTTCGAAGATTTTCGCGAAATAGCTCGGCCAGTAGGATTCCCCGACCGCTTCGAACATCTCGATGGAGGCGACGCCATCATATTGGCCCTGATGGTCGCGATAGTCTTCGAGGCGGATTTCGACGCGTTCATTCAGGCCCTGTTTCTGCATCCGCTGCATGGCGAAATCACGCTGGGATGGCGAGATGGTCAGGCACGTGACTTTCGAGCCGCGTTGCTTGGCGGCATATTCGGCAAAGCCGCCCCAGCCGCAGCCGATTTCCAGGATTTCCGACGAGGGCCCCGCACTGATCCGGTCACAGATGTTCCGGTACTTGTTCTGTTGGCCCTGTTCGAGGCTCGTGTTCGGGCTGTCGAAGATGGCCGAGGAATAGGTCATCGAAGGGTCCAGCCAGAGACTGTAGAAATCATTGCCCAGATCATAATGGGCCATGATGTTCTTCTTCGCGCCCTCCCGGGAATTGCGGTTGAAGATGTGGCGGACCATGTTGACCCAGCGCACCACTGCGCCGCCCACGGCAAGTTTGCCGATATTGTCGAAATTGGCAGAGAAGAAGCGCAGCACTTCGGTCAGGTCAGGCGTTGACCATTCGCCATCCATGTAAGCCTCGGCAAAGCCGACATCGCCGCCAGCCATGGCGCGTTTCACGAAATTATAATCGTGGACAATGATGGTGGCATGAGGACCGGTATCGTCATGCCTGTATTCGAGCACGCGGTCGCCGGGCAAGACAAAGGACACGCTGCCCTTCTGGGTATTGAGCAGCGCGAAGGCGGCCAGACGAAAGCTTGTCGGAACGTCTTTCAGGTTCCGAATGGTCTGGGTGCTGGCTTTGATGACCTCAGTCATGCGGCATCCTTCCGCTTATCAGCATTACGTATTTGTTGGGATAACGCAATTGTTGTGCCGGTTTCCGGAGGGGCGGGCTTTGGGCGATAGGCGGCGCCGCGTATCCACACTTTGAGGGCCTGCCAGTGGATTCCGAGGGTCACGCCGAGCGTGGAGAGCGGGTTGGTGACTGCGAGTTTCAGCAGGTTTGCGCTGGTGGCAGGCATCCGCCGGGCGGTGATGTTTGCCATATGAAGGCGCTTTTCATGTCTCAGGCTTTCCACGACCACTCCCAATTTTTCTTCCGGCGAACGCAGGGTGAAGCGGTAGGTTCCGGTGACGTCGAAGAAGGGGGATACGTGGAAAGACTTTGGCGCACTGTGCGCGTTGCGGCCCGGATTGACGGCGGCAACGTAACAATGGGTCTCGCCGAATGTGTTGTTCACTTCATAGATGATCCCGCGCAGGTCGCCGTCCGGGCCGTAGCCATACCAGAGCGAGAGGGGCGCAAATTTGTAGAACAGGTGGCGCGGGAAGGTGACGAGGCGGATGGCGCCGCCGTCCAGTGTAATGCCTGCCTTGGCAAGTTCGGATTCGGCCCAGGGACGTAGCGGCGCGTCTTTCTGCTTGGGGCCGTGGTCTTCGGTGCGGAAGGCGAACAGGCCGGGCGCGTTGACGCTGAACAGGGCTGAGCTGGCCGCGGCCTCGTCCAACCGGTCGATGTCGAGATCAATCAGGACGAGATCATATGCAAACCGCCGCTCGAATGGCTGATAGCGCACATGGACAGTCTGGCCTTTCCAGAGGCTCAGTGCGGGCTGGGGATGCGCATTGGTCAAACAGACACCTCGGCAGCGACTTCCACAGGGCGAAGTTTGCGTGCTGGCTGTACAATGTCCACACCTTCGGCCGTCCACGGCACGGATCCGCCAAGGGAAAGGGCGGCTGAGAGGCCGGATTTCAGGCCGTCCTCATGAAAGCCGCGGCCCATCCATGCGCCGGCGATCCAGAGACCGTTCTGACCCTGAATACGCTTCAGGCTGCGCACGGCTGCTTCGGCGGCGGCATCGAACTGCGGATGGTCGAAATCATATTCGAGAAAGGTCAGCTCGTCGCGAGGGGGCGTGTCGGGGTTCAGCGTGATGAAGAGTGGGCGCTCATCGGGCAGGCCCTGCAGCCGGTTCATCCAATAGGTGAGGCAGATGTCGCCGCTTTCCTGTTTCAGCACGGCCCAGCTGGCCCAGGCGGCCTTGCGCGAGGGCATCAGCGCCGGGTCGCGGTGGAGATAGATACGGTTTGGCCGATAGCGAACCGAGCGGAGCAGGAAGGCCTGATCTTCGAAATGTTCCTCGGTCAGGCGCAGGGCCTGGTCGGAATGGGTGGCGAGAATGACATCATCGAATATTTCGCGACGGCCATCGGTCGTCACAACCGCGATATGGTCACCAAAGGGAAAAATGCGCTCGACGCCCAAGTTGAGGCGAACCCGGTCGCCGAGCGCGTCCGCAACAGTGCGGACATAGTTTTCACTGCCACCGGTGACGGTACGCCAATTCGGGCGTTCCTTGTGCATGAGGCGGTGATTGTCGAAGAACTGGAAGAAGCTCATGGCGGGGTAGTCGACCATCTTGTCTTCGCAGGTGGACCAGATGGCGGCTCCCATGGGCAGAATATAGTTCGTGCGGAAATCTGTATCGAACTCATGGCGGTCGAGCCATGCGCCCAGAGTTGTATCCGTAATCGTGCCATCGGCGAGTTCGGCGCGCGCAATGTCGTTGAAGCGGAGGATGGTGCGCCAGAAGCGATGGAATTTCGGGCTCAGGAGATTGCGACGCTGGGCAAAGATGCCTTTCAGTGTAGACGCCCACTCCCAGCCTTTCGGATCAGAGACCGCAAAGCTCATGTCGGACGCTTGTGTTTCGACACCAAGTGCATCGAAGAAGCCGATCAGGTTCGGATAGTTGAGTGCATTATAAACGATGAAGCCGAGATCGACCTTCGTTTCGTGGCCGTCATAGTCGAACGCATGCGTGCATGCGTGCCCCCCGGCCCGGCCTGATTGTTCGTAAAGTGTTACGTGTGCGGAATTGCGCAGCGCCCATGCAGCGCCGAGGCCGGATATTCCAGATCCAATAATGGCGATGCGTTTCATGCGGCGTCTCGCTTTTCTTTCAATGTATCATATGCGTCGAGTGCGCGCTGGCGAGCGCCGGAATGGTCGACTATGGGTTTCGGATAGGTCTTGCCGAGCTGGATGCCGGCCTTGTTCAGTATCTCTTCGCTGGCTTCCCACGGGGCGTGCAGGTACTTGTCTGGCAGGTCCTTCAGTTCCGGGCAGAAGCGCCGCACATAGGCGCCGGTCTCGTCGAACTTGCTGCCCTGGCTGATCGGGTTGAAGACCCGGAAATAAGGCGCCGCATCGGCGCCTGAGCCTGCAGTCCATTGCCAACTGGCGGCATTGTTGGCCGGGTCAGCATCGACCAGCGTGTCCCAGAACCATGCTTCGCCGTCCTGCCAGGGCAGGAGAAGGTGCTTGGTCAGGAAGGAGGCGACAATCATCCGTACCCGGTTGTGCATCCAGCCTGTCTGCCAGAGCTGGCGCATTCCGGCGTCGACCATCGGATAGCCGGTCTGGCCCTTGGTCCAGGCGTCAAAGGCATTCTTGTCTTTTCGCCACGGCATGAACTCGAATGAGTCATTATAGTTTTCGGAGGCGAGCGCCGGATTGTAAAACAGGAGTGTATGGGAAAATTCCCGCCAGCCAATTTCTGACAGGAAGGTGTGACCATCCTTTTCCGGGATCGTGCCGGCTTCCATACCAGCATGGACAGCGCGCCATATCTGCAGTGGTCCGATCTCGCCGAAACGGAGATGTGGGGAGAGACCGGACGTGGACATGTCGAGGTCCGGGCGGTTGCGATCTTCCTTGTAGCCATTGATTGGCCCATCAAGGAAATCGGTCAGGCGGGCAATCGCGCCGTCCTCGCCGGGAGTCCAGTCATCAAAGCCTGTGGACCAGTCAGGGCTCGACGGGTGGAGGCCCCAATCATCGAGAGATTCGCTTTCGTGTTTGGGGCCGCTCAGCGTTTTGTGGCGGCCATACGTGTCGCGCGCGACGAAGTTGTTGCGGGCCGCGCGCCAGTAAGGAGTGAACACCTTGTAGTAGCCACCCGCATTGGTCTCGACCTGCCACGGCTCGTTCAGCAGCCGCGCATTGTGGCTGGAGACATCCAGGCCCCGCTGGGTGAGGTCTTCCTTGATTGCGGCATCCAGATCGCGTTCGGGCTGGTCATAGCGGCGATTCCAGAAAATGGTCTCTGCGCCGGTCTCTTCGATGACGGTGTCCAGCACATCGGCGGATTGCCCGGAGCGAAGGGTCAGCTGGGCGCCCGCCTGTTTGATATCCGCGGCAAGCGCGCGCAGGGATTTGTCCAGCCACCATTTCGAGGCGCCGCCGAGGGGCCGCAGGCCTTTGGTCTGCTCGTCCAGTATGTAGAGCAAGACGAGGGGCCTGCCGGACGAGACGGCGGCATGCAGGGCCGGATTGTCGGAAAGGCGCAGGTCTTCGCGGAACCAGACGATGGCAGGCGCAGATTGTGACACAAGACCTCCGGGCAGGGTTGAACAGTTTACAAAGCCTCTACGCGCGAGTTCGCGGAATGGATCATGCGGGGCTGAGCCTTGGTCTTCCGCGCCTGCAATTGGGGCGGTATACCCTTTCGATGTTCAAAAGAATCATACGCCCCAGCGGAGTGTAACCGAAATGTCAGGCACACATCTTCCGGGTCTCATCCACGCCGCTGCGGGCAAGCGTGTTGTCTGTGTTGGCGATGTCATGCTGGACCGGTTTATCTATGGCGGCGTCACCCGCATATCCCCCGAAGCGCCTGTGCCGATCATGCGGCGCACCCGCGAAGCGGCGATGCCGGGCGGTGCGGGCAATGTGGCACGAAACCTTGCTTCGCTCGGCTTGTCGGTCTCGCTTATCGGGGTTGTCGGGGATGATGGCGAAGGCCGGGAACTGGCCGCGCTGCTGGGAGACATTGAGGGCGTTGATGCCGATTTGATCGCCATGCGCGACCGGTCAACCACGCTGAAGACGCGCTTTGTCGCCGGGGGACAGCAATTGCTGCGCGTGGACGCGGAAGATACCAGCCCCATCGGGCCGAGCCCGGAAGCCGAGCTGATTGCCTCCATTGCCGACGAGGCGAATGAAGCAAGCGTGATCATCCTGTCCGATTATGCCAAGGGCGCGGTGACGGATGGCGTCATTGCAGCCGCGCTGGCGGCTGGAGACCAATATGGCATTCCGGTGATTGCCGATCCGAAAGGCCGCGATTTCACGCGCTATGGCGCGGTGGACTTGCTCAAGCCGAATGCCAGCGAGTTGGCCGCAGCCATGGGGCTGAGGGTGGAAACGGATCAGGATGTCGGTGAGGCCCTGACGGCTGCGCAGACCTTGCTGATGGCGAAATCCATTGTCGTGACGCGGGCCGCAAAGGGCATGTCCTATGCCATCGAGGGCGAGCCGGCCGTGCATCTGAGCGGTCAGGCGCGCGAAGTGTATGACGTGTCGGGCGCGGGCGATACGAGCATTGCGGCGCTGGCGCTGGGCCTGGCAGGCGGCGGCTCGGTGGCGGATGCGGTCAGCCTGGCGATCACGGCGTCCGGGATTGCCGTCGGCAAGGCGGGCACGGCTACGGTCTCTGCGGATGAGATGATCACGGCGTTGCAGATGGGGCTGCGCAATGGTGGCGTCAGCTATCTGACCCTCGACGCAGCCAGGGCACAGGTCGCTTCCTGGCGGGATTCCGGGCTGACCGTCGGCTTCACAAATGGCTGTTTCGACATCCTTCATCCGGGGCATTTGCGGGTTTTGGAAGAGGCCAAGTCGCGCTGTGGCCGTCTGGTGGTTGGCCTGAACTCGGATGCGTCCGTATCGCGCCTGAAAGGACCGACGCGGCCGGTCAATGACGCTGACTCCCGCGCGCGGGTCCTGTCGGGCCTGATGGCCGTGGATGCGGTGGTTGTTTTCGAGGAAGACACACCCGGCGCGCTGATCGAGGCGTTGCAGCCGGACTTGCTGGTCAAGGGCGGGGATTATTCCATCGATACGATTGTTGGCGCTGACACAGTGCAGGCACGCGGCGGAACGGTGCATATCGTGCCGTTGGTGGATGGACAGTCGACCACGGCGGCGATTGCTCGGGCGCAGTCCAAGACAGAATGAGCCCGGCTGCGCAAACAGCCGCCCAATTGCTCAAACAATATGGCGAAGACGCAGAAGTGATTGCCACGCTGCGTGCAGCGGAAGTGGCCGCGCAGGGTGACGTCGAGGCATTGGCGCACTGGGACGCGGTGATCGCCTGCCTGACGGGTGAAGCTCCTGAAGGGCTGCCGAACTAGCGCGTCAGTTGGCGACGCCCTTTTTGAGCTCATAGCGCCCGCGTCCGGTTTCGTTGAACCATTCCTGGATGTCCGGATGGCTGAGCGGTGTGTCGGAATCGTCAATCACCAGGTTCTGTTCCGAGACATAGGCGACGTAATGTGTGCGCTCGTTCTCGGCGAACAAATGATAGAAGGGCTGGTCTTTTGACGGACGCACTTCTTCAGGAATGGATTCATACCATTCATCAGTGTTGGCGAAGACGGGGTCGACATCGAAAATGATGCCGCGAAAGGGGAAGTGGCGGTGGCGCACAACCTGGCCGATCTGGAACTTTGCGAGCAGGGGGGTGATGTCGTTATAGCGCTGGTCACGGTCGAGGGGTTTGTCGAGCAGCAGCGCGTCGTCGGCAACCTTACGGCGACCGATTCCCACGCTGCCTAGCAGCTTTCCCAAGAGCGATGCGCGTCTGGTCATTTCCCACTCCTGTGATACACCATGCATCAACTGAAAAACTTGGGCCACACTATGGCTGAAAAAAAATCAGCGGTACGGCGCGGAAAACGCGGCCGACCGCGCCCAGCCAGGGCCTCGGACCTCTATGCGGCCGTGGACCTTGGAACCAATAATTGCCGCCTTCTGGTGGCCACTCCACACGGAAAAACTTTCCGTGTGGTTGATTCGCACTCCCAAATTGCCCGTTTGGGTGAGGGATTGCACGAAACCGGTCGGCTGTCCGAAGCTTCGATAGAGCGCGCGATGGATGCGCTGAATGCGATCCGCGGGAAGCTCAAGACGCATGGAGTCGGCAAGGTCCGCTGCATCGCGACCGAGGCTTGCCGAAAGGCAGAGAATGGTCCGGATTTCATCCAGAGGGTGCACGACGAGACCGGCCTGACCTTCAAGATCATTGGCGCGAAGGAAGAAGCGCGCCTTGCCAGTATCGGGTGTCATGACCTGATTGGCGATGATGCGCCGTCGGTACTGGTGGTGGATATTGGCGGCGGGTCGACGGAATTGTCGTGGCTGAATGCCGAACTGGCGCGGGCCAATGGCCTGAACGGCCTGATCCAGCGTGCGCCCATCCAGAACTGGACCAGCCTGCCGCTGGGCGTCGTGACCCTGACCGAAGCCTTTGCTCATCTGCCGGACGCAGAAGCCTATCAGGCAATGCTGGATCATGCCGGAGAAGTTATTGAAGCCTGGCAAGGCACGCAGGCGATCCGTTCTGCGATGGGTTTGAGAGGGGCGCACCTGATCGGTACGTCCGGCACAGTGACCTGCCTGGCGGGCGTACATCTGAAGCTCGACCGCTATCGCCGTGACAAGGTGGACGGGACGTGGATGAGCCGGACCTCGGGCGAAAAAGTGCTGAACATGCTGCGCGAAGCCGGACCGGACGGGCGGGCGGCCCTGCCGACGATTGGTGAAGAGCGCGCAGGACTGATGCTGGCGGGCTGTGCTATTCTGGACGCGCTTTGGCGGGCCTATCCGGCGGGGCGTTTGCGGGTTGGCGACCGTGGCCTGAGGGAAGGCCTGCTACTCAGCATGATGTATGGCCAGAAGCCCGCGCGGCGTCGTCGCAGAGGCGGGCGCAAACGGCGCGAAGGCGGCAACACGCCTCAAACCCATTCGGCAGCGGAGGCCGGCAATGACGGATGATGGAAAGCGCCGCTGGAAAGGTCCCGGCAAGGAAAGCAAGAACACGTCCGGTCGCCAGATGACCGAGCGCAAGGTCACGGCGCATCGTGCGAAGAATGAAAGTTCCAAACGCTGGATCGAACGCCAGCTACAGGATCCCTATGTGCGCAAGGCCAAGGAAGAGGGCTATCGGGCCCGCGCGGCCTACAAACTACTTGAGATAAATGAAAAGCTGGACCTGCTGCGCAAGGGTCAGCGCGTTGTTGACCTGGGCTGTGCGCCCGGCGGGTGGATGCAGGTCGCGCTGAAGAAGGGCGCGCTGGAAGTGGCGGGTATCGACCTCTTGCCGGTCGAGCCGATTGAAGGCGCGCATATCATTGAAGGCGATGTGAATGAGCCGGAAGATGTTGCGGCCTTGCTGGAAGGGCTGAGTGGACCGGTTGACCTTGTCCTGTCCGACATGGCGGCGAACACGACCGGGCACAAGCAGACGGACCATTTGCGCACCGTCGCTTTGGTCGAGATGGCGGTCGCGTTCGCGATTGAACATCTCGCGCCGGGCGGCACATTCTGTTCGAAAGTGTTTCAGGGTGGCGCGACGAAGGATGTGCTGGACACGTTGAAGGCGCATTTCAAGACGGTGCGCCACATCAAACCGCCATCAAGCCGGGCCGGAAGTCCCGAAATTTTCGTGGTGGCAAAGGGATTCAAGGGTTAATTCAAGGGCGCTATCAGAGCCGCCAATCGATTGTATTCCGTACGCGGCGGTTGGGGCGTCTGGAGAGAACGGAATTCAGATAGGCGTCGTTTTCGGATTTTCTGGGCTTGGATTCATAGCCCAATTCGACCGACACTTCGTAATGGGTGACTTGTCCCTTGCTGATGAAGCCACGGGCGGTCGAGACTTCGAACCAGTCTGGTTCCCCAAAGAGATCGCGCGCTTGAACCAGGGCCCGATCAATCGCGTCGTCAACCGAAATCGGTGACAGGCCGACGATGCGGCGAAGAGGAGGGTGGGCGCTTGCCATAAGTTAATAGGTTGCTTCTGCGTTTTGTGGGTTCTCTTGCAAGTACTATGCAAGACCAGAGTAATTGTTCCGAAAAAACCTTGTATTGCTTTAGATTTGTGTCCGCTCCACTATCCGTCAGCGAGTCAGGGAGAAAGTTAATGGCCATCAAAGGTGGATGTTATTGCGGCGCGATCCGGTATGAGGCGGGAGGCGATGCGATCATGAAGGCAAGTTGCCATTGCCGGGAATGCCAATACTTCACGGGTGGGCAGGCCAATACGATCATGGCGATGCCAACTGCGGAGTTCCGTTACACGCTCGGCACGCCAAAAGGATATCGCCGGGGAGATCTGGAACGTGGAGCGCTACGCGAATTTTGCTCCGATTGCGGAACGCATATCGCAACGCGATCCCCCTCACTGCCGCAGGCGGTGATCCTGAAAGTCGGCACACTGGATGATCCATCCGTGTTCGGTGCGGCCCAAATGGCCATGCAGGTTGCGGATGCGCAGAGCTTCCATCATGTTCCAGACGATATCGCCAGATTTGAAAGGTTTCCCGGCCAATGATCAGGATAATTTCCATCATACTCGCAGGTGTAGTAGTGTCGGGCTGTGCCTATCTGCAGGATGTCTATTCCAGCGACGGCGTGTATGGTTCCGGGGCGGACCCTTATGAAAAGATCCAGTTCGCGGGAGAAAAGGCCACTGGGGCCGAACGTGCCGCATGTGAATCCGCAGGCGGTCGCGTCGCGCGTGACGGCATGCGGGGGTGGGAACAATGCATTCAACCCTTCGAAGACGCCGGAAAGGCGTGTGCGGATAATGCTGATTGCATTGGCCAATGCCGTCTCAGCCTCGGCGACGACATGCCAGAAGCCGGCAAGCCTGTTACGGGCAAGTGCCAAGCGACTGACAGCCCCTTCGGATGCTATGCCACCGTCGAAAATGGACGCGCGACACCGGCGCTCTGCGTAGACTAGATTACACCGGAAGAAGGTGCGCCTGCGCTTCGTCGAGGCCGCCGTCGAAATGCTGGATTGTATATATATTGGAAAGATCAATCGGGCCCGTAGGGTCGAACCGGCCCCAATTTTCCAGCGTGTAGCTGGAATGGGGCAACAGGGGCGGCTGGCCGGTGGCCTTTCCGATCTGCCAGATCGGCACGGCAAGACAGGCGGGCAGGGATTGGAGATGGGCGCGGACGCGACCTGTTGGCAGAATGCGCGGCAAGGCCAGCGCGACATCGCGGACCGGATGAAGAAATTCCGGCAGGGTCACATTGGCTGGATCGAAAGATGACAGGAAACCTCGGTCGAAGCTGAGGCTATATTCTGCGAAAAGCTCGCACATTGCAGGGATTTTCAGGAGGGGACTTCACAAAGGCTCGCGACTCCCTTATTGGGCCAAAAAGGGAGCTCCCCACATGAAAATCCGGCAAGCCATTACCTTCGACGACGTGCTGCTCCAGCCCGGGGCCAGCGAGGTCATGCCCGCTGACGTCAACGTCTCCACCTTCCTGACCAAAGCCATTCCGCTGAACATTCCGCTGATCTCGGCGGCGATGGACACGGTGACCGAGGCACGCCTGGCGATTGCCATGGCGCAGTCCGGCGGTATCGGCGTGATCCACCGCAATCTCTCAATCGAACAGCAGGCCGGTGAAGTGGCCATGGTGAAGAAATATGAGAGCGGCGTGGTGATGAACCCCGTCACGATCTCGCCGAGTGCGAGCCTTGGTGATCTGGTCGAGCTTAAACAGCGCACGGGCTTTTCCGGCGTGCCGGTCGTGGACAAGAGCGGCAAGGTCGTCGGCATTATCACCAATCGTGATACGCGCTTTGCCGATGACGTCTCGGAATCGGTGGCAAACCTGATGACGAAAGAGGTCGTGACCGTGAAAATGGACACGCCGAACGACGAAGCCCGGCGCCTGTTGCACAAGCATCGGATCGAGCGTCTGGTCATCGTGGATGACGATAATCGCTGCGTCGGCCTGCTGACCGTGAAAGACATGGACAAGGCGGCCGTGAACCCGAACGCCGCCAAGGACGCCGCCGGTCGCTTGCGCGTCGCGGCGGCCTCGACCGTGGGCGATGCCGGGTTCGAGCGCACCGAAGCTCTGATCGCGGCGGGCGTGGATTGTGTCATCATTGACACCGCGCATGGCCATTCGATCTCTGTCGCGCAGGCGGTTGAGCGGGCGAAGAAGATATCCAATTCCGTCCAGATCATTGCCGGGAACGTGGCGACCGCCGAGGCGACCAAGGCGCTGATCGATGCGGGCGCGGATGCGGTGAAGGTCGGCATTGGGCCGGGCTCGATCTGTACGACGCGGATTGTGGCCGGGGTTGGCGTGCCGCAACTAACTGCAATTGAAGCGTGCGCGAATGCGGCGCAGGCGAGCGGCGTGCCGGTGATTGCCGATGGCGGCATCAAATTCTCGGGCGATTTTGCCAAGGCGCTCGCCGCCGGGGCCTCGACCGCGATGATGGGCTCCATGTTCGCTGGCACCGAGGAAGCGCCCGGCGAAGTGTTCCTCTATCAGGGCCGTTCGTACAAGGCCTATCGCGGCATGGGCAGCCTCGGCGCAATGGCGCGCGGCTCGGCCGACCGCTATTTCCAGAAGGACGCCGCGCAGGAGAAGCTGGTGCCGGAAGGCATTGAAGGCCAGGTGCCGTTCAAGGGCCCGCTCGGTCCGATCATTCACCAGATGGTCGGCGGCCTGCGCGCGGCGATGGGCTATGTCGGCGCCAAGACGATCGACGAGCTGCA
>NZ_DEXB01000034.1:513-4561 GCF_002366485.1 Hyphomonas sp. UBA3195 | reverse complement strand
ATCTGCGGTGAGCCTTCTCCGACCTCGAACAGTTTCATCCGCTCGAAGCCGTGGCTCATATAGAAGCCGGAATTGGCGGGGTTCGAGTTTTCCAGATAGCAGGGCAGGCCCGCGCGGTCGGCGGCGTCCAGCATGGGGCGCAATATCGTCTTGCCGAGGCCTTTGCCACGCGCAGCCTTCCGTGTGCCGATTGTGAAGAGGTAGAGGTGGCGTTCGGTCGGATGATATTTCTGCATGATCTCGCCGGCCTTCAGCGCCCGTTTCACGGTCCCTTTTGATCCTTTGCTGAGAAGTGAAAGCACCAGCCGGAAGGTCTGGAGTGATGTCAGCCCATGCCGCGTTTCGGAGAGGGCCCACATCGTGGCGGCATCATCGCCAATCTGGTGGCAGATACCCTCAGGAAGATACATGTCTCGCGCCAGCTGTCGGAAGGTCGCCCGGATGGCGGCGTCGGTGCCGAATATCCAGCGATTGATGGGATCTTCGGAAAATGCTTCAGCCGTGATGTCGCCGATCTGTCGCCAGTCAGCCGGGCTTGCAGTCGTCACCTGCGGTGGCAGGTCCAGTTTGAGCATCAATTTACCTCTCCAGCCACGCTATCCAGCCACTATTTACGGGACTTGGCCAGACCGCGCCCTAGCTTGAACTGTAATTGATACAGGGAATCGGCATGACGGACAGGATCGCAATCATCGGAGCAGGATTGGCCGGGCTCGCCGCCGGACGGGCATTGGCGGAGACGGGTATGACACCGGTCATATTCGAGAAGAGCCGCGGACTGGGCGGTCGTCTGGCGACGCGTCGCACGGATTTCGGGCCGATTGACCATGGTGCACCTGGGGTTCCAGCCAGCGTGCCGGGCGGCGGTGAGGTTTGGCACAGCGCACCGGTCGAGATGCGCCAGTCGGGGCTGCCCGGCATGAGCGCGCTCGCCCGTGCGATGTCTGGCGGACTGGATATTCGAAAGTCAGTGGAAGTTCAGCCGCTGATCCGCGCGGAAAACACCTGGAGGCTGAGCGACCAGCAGGGCGTAGGTCTGGGTGTCTTTGACCGGGTGATCGTGACGGCGCCGCCCATACAGGCTGCGACGCTCACTGCGGCGGATGCCACGCTATCAGCGCAGTTCGCCAAGGCAGGCATGTCGCCGCTCTGGACGCTGTTGATGGCCTTTGCAGACCCGACCGGGCTGGAGCAGGAGGTTCTCACGCTCGGCGGCGCGCTTGCAAAAGCGATCCCCATGCTGGCGAAGCCGGGCCAGACGGGCCTCGAGCGCTGGACAGTGCATGCGAGCCCGGATTGGAGCGCAGAGAATCTGGAACTGGAAAAGGATGACGCGGCGGCGCGGTTGCTGGAAGCCGGCCGGCAGCAGGTGGATTTGCCTGGCGAACCTGACTACCTGGCCGCCCATCGCTGGCGGTATGCACGCGTGCGCACGCCGCTCGGGATGCCTTTTGCCGCGAGTGCCGATGGACGGCTGATCGTCGGCGGAGATTGGGCGCTCGGACGGCTCGCGAGTGATGCGGTCGAGAGCGGCCGCGCCATGGCGGCGCATGTGATTCAGGCCGCCGGTTAAGCTATTGCCGGTTTCCCTTGCCCATTTTGCGGGGTAACAGGGCGGTTTGCAGAGACTTGAGGGGCAAATCCCATGCGCAATGGCGGACGCATCGCAGCGGCAATAGACGTGCTGAACGACGTGCTGACCCGGCACCAGCCGGTGAAATCGGCTGCGCGGGACTGGGGCAAGCGCGCGCGTTATGCCGGATCGAAAGACCGGGCATGGGTCAGCGGCCTCGTGCTGGACGCGCTGCGCAAGCGCAATTCGATTGCGCATGCGATGGGCGATGACAGTCCGCGCGGCCTGATCCTCGGCGCGTTGGCACATGCCTGGGGCTGGAATATCAAGGAAATCGACTCGGCCATGGATGAAGACCATGCGCCCGCCAAGCTGACCCTGCAGGAGCGCGAGCGCCTCGTCATGGCCCCGGACCCGGTCGCGCCGCCGCATGTACAAGGCGACTATCCCGAATGGATGGCGCCCATGATGGCGCGTGTGTTCGGCGAGGAAGCCGCTGTCGAGGCACAGGCAATGGCCGTGCGCGCCGATGTGGACCTTCGCGTCAACACGCTGAAAGTGGAGGCAGAGAAAGCGTCCCAGCCGCTGCGCAGCGCGAAAGCCGAAGCATCGCCGCTATTGCTCAACGCGTTCAATATTCCCGCCCGCGACCCGAGCGAGCGCGAAGCCTCTCTGGAGAGCATTCCGGCCTATTCCAAGGGCTGGGTCGAAGTGCAGGATGCGGGCAGCCAGATCGCGTCTGCAGCGGCGAATGCCCAGCCGGGCGAGCAAGTCATGGATTATTGCGCAGGGGGTGGCGGCAAGACGCTGGCCATGGCCGCGCAGATGCAGGGCAAAGGCCAGATATTTGCCTATGACATTGACGGGCGGCGTCTGTCGGCGCTGATCCCGCGCCTCAAACGTTCCGGCGCACACAATGTGCAACTGGTGCATCCGAGCGAGCCGACTCAGCTGGAAGACCTATCCGATCAGATGGACCTTGTTTTCGTGGACGCGCCCTGCACGGGGACCGGCACATGGCGTCGGCGTCCGGACGCCAAGTGGCGGCTGAAAGAACGCCAGCTGGAAAAGCGCATGGGCGAGCAGGACGAAATCCTTGCGGCCGCGAGCGCCTATGTGAAGCCGGGCGGACGGCTGCTCTATGCGACTTGCTCTTTCCTGATGGAAGAAGACGAAGACCGCGTGGCGAAGTTCCTGGCGGCGCATTCCGAGTTTTCCGAGGAAGACGCGGCAGAGTCTGCCATTGCTTCCGGTCTGCTGACCGAAGAGGGCGCAGCGCTCGTGCGCAAATATCGCGGCCCCACCGGCAGCGTGCGCCTGACGCCGCGCCGGGCCGGCACGGATGGATTCTTCTTTGCGGTCTTGCGGCGGGCCTAGGTCAGCTCTCGCTGAAACTGTCGATCGCCCCCAGCAAGGTGGCGACTTCGCGCCGTTCCTGGTCGCTCAGTTCGGGCCGCCAGACATCAAACAGGAGCACGATGCGGGTCTCGTCCGCTTCGTTCTTTGCTTCATGCTCGATCGTGTCGTCGAAGATGACCATGCGCCCTTCTTGCCAGTGATGCGTCTCACTGCCGACGCGTAGCCAGGCCGGGCCGGGCACGATCAGCGGCAGGTGGCAGATCAGCCGCGTGTTCACCATGCCATTGTGCGGCGGGATGTGCGCGCCGGGCTTCAGAACCGAAAACAGGACGGATGGGCACTTGCCGTCTGCAAAATCAAGCGGGACGCGTTCCAGCGCGGCCGTGGTGATCGGGCAACGGGCGCAGTTGGCTTCGATCTTCTGCCCGTCTTTCCAGAGATAGAAGGCGCTCCAGTCTGTATTGTCGAGCAGGTGATGGTCCTGTCCGCCAAGATGGCCTGCACCGCGCTCGATATAGGGACGGAAGCTCGCCTGGTCCTCGGCGAGGACGGTGCGGAGTTCGGCCTGTATGTCAGGGGTTCTGTCTTCCATATCCTGCACCCAGTCGAACTGAGCCGTGTCGTAGAACTGGATCTGGGGCAGGCCGGGGAAATAATAGCGGCGCGGTTCCTGGAGATAGGCGGGCTGGCGTCCAAGCAGGATGTCGAGGGACTGGTTGAACCGGGCCGAGCGCTCGGAAGGCGGGATCAGACCGTCCAGCCGGGCGGCATAGTCCGAGGCATAATCGGCGAGCCGGGTCTGGGCGCGCCGCAGGCCGGCCTGAACCGTAGCGGGAAGGTTCGGCATCTGGCCGGCGAGGGCGAGTGCGGCGCGATACCCGTCACTGGCGGCCTGGATATTGCCGCCCGAATGGCTGACATCGCCGAGCAAGAGCAGGCTGCCAAGATCGCTCGGGGATTGTGCCAGCACGGTGTGCAGCGTGTCGGCGGCCCCGTTCCAGTCTCCGGCGCGGGCCCGGTCGAGGGCAGCCTGTTTCAACTGGCTGAGTGAAGTCGTGTCAGTCATGACCTGATCGTCGTCCAGTTTCGGTCGCAGCGTCAATAGTGACGCGGGAA
>NZ_DEXB01000034.1:0-281 GCF_002366485.1 Hyphomonas sp. UBA3195 | reverse complement strand
CAGGCCGTGATCCTGTCGGGCGGACCTTCCAGCGTGACATGGGACGACAGCCCGCGCGCCGATGATGCGATTTTTGAACTCGGCGTGCCGGTGCTTGGCATCTGTTACGGCCAGCAGGTCATGATGCAGCAACTGGGCGGCAAGGTAGAAAGCGGCACGAGCCGTGAATTCGGCCGGGCTTTCATCGAGAAGGTCGTGGACGACCCGATCCTGTCAGACCTGTTCCATTCGGGTGACAGCGAACAAGTCTGGATGAGCCATGGCGACCATGTTGCCGAGAT
>NZ_DEXB01000004.1:7718-19623 GCF_002366485.1 Hyphomonas sp. UBA3195 | reverse complement strand
ATCGACCTTACCCCCCTTTACCGTACCGTTGTCGGCTTTGACCGGCTTGCGGGCATGATCGATCAGGCGTCTCGCCTCGACGGGTCACAAGGCTATCCCCCATACAATATCGAACGCGTTGACGAAAACGCCTTCGCCATCGAGATCGCGGTCGCGGGATTTACCGAAGATGACCTCGAGATCGAGACGAAAGAAGGCTTGCTGACTGTGGCCGGCAAGCGCGGCGAGAATGAAGACGGCGAGGGCCGCAACTATCTGCATCGCGGCATTGCCCAGCGCAGCTTCATCCGGCGCTATCAGCTGGCTGACCATGTCATCGTGACCGGTGCCAATCTGCAGCACGGCGTGCTGCGCATCGACCTTATTCGCGAACTTCCTGAAGAGAAGAAACCTCGCAAGATCGAGATTGGCGCCCCGGCAAAGTCGGAGCCGAAACTGATCGGCAAGAAATCGGCCAGCAACGCGGCCTAAACGCCGAGTTCTGATCAGATAAGAGAACGGCGCGTCCAGAGATGGGCGCGCCGTTTTTTGCATTCAGGCCCAGAAGTGTGGTGCCAGGTTTCCTGCCAGCGTGGCGGCGGCCTTTTCTCGCAGGATTTGCAGTGCAGGCTGGATCGCATCCGTGTCTGACTCTGACTGATAGGCCGCGAACACAGGATAGGCGATGGTCGGGACATCCGGAACTTCGAAAAGGAACCCTTTTGCCAGATGGGTTTCGACCAAGCGCCGAGGCAAATACCCGGCGGCTTCACTGGCGATGAGGAAGGACGGCCCGAAGAATCCCAGGGCGACTGTGGTCCTTGGCTCCATGAGCTTTGGCAGGATCTGGGCGTGCCGGTCACGATACTCTTCGCCCCAGTCGACATAGACATAACGGTCTTCGAATTCGCCCTTCGGATCGGTGGTGACCATGATGAGATCGTCATCCATCAAGTGTTCCACCGCGATATCGGTGCGCAGGCGAGGTTGATGCAGCACTGCGATGTCCAGAAGGCCTTCTGACAAAAGGCGTGACAGGGCAAGGGGCGTGCCGGCCTCCGCCTTGAAGGCGACGTTTGTCATTTGCTCCTGCATCTCCACAAGTGCCTGGGAGAGGAAGCGGGCCCAGAGATTGTACTGCCCACCGAGGATCAGCATATCGTCAAAGGTTTCCGGAATCCCGGCCTGCTGACGACCTTGCTCCCATGCGCGCACAATTGTCCGGGCATATCGTTCGAAATGATAGCCGTGTGATGTCAGCCGGGCGCCGGCTTTCGATCGTGCGAACACTCTTTGTCCGAGGCGATCTTCCAGCGTCCGGATCCGGGCGCTCACCGTGGATTGGGTGACGTGTACCTTGTCCGCCGCACCCTGAAACGTGCCGGTTTCAATGACTGCCAGGAATGTGCGAGCAACTTCAACATCAATCATTCAATATTCCGATTTCAAGCATCGATTAAATTCGTTATTCGAATTCCATGTAACTCCCTATCTAGGCAGCATGTCAGATCAAGGAGAAACGACAATGAAAACCCATCTCATCGCCGGTCTCGCCGCACTCACCCTGCTTGGCGCCTGCGCTTCCGCGGCGGCCGCACCAGCCGTCTCGTCCAACATTTCCATGTCCGATCTCGATCGGAAGGAGCTGAAGCAGTGGAACAAAGCCGAGAAAGACATTCGCAAGGGTGAGAAGCTCATCGCGGAGGGTAACAAGGACCTTGAAAAGGGCGAGGAAATGGTCCGCAAGGCCCGTCAGGCGCTTCGCAAGGGCGAAGACAAGGTCGCCGATGCTGAGGCGGATGTCCGAAAGGGTGAACGCCTTGTCGCGGACGCGCGGAACGTCCAGACGCGGCTTGAAGTGCTCAACCCTGCGCCCGCCGAAACCGGGTCGCCCGAGTCCTGATATAGACAAAACCAAAGAAAACGGCGCGACCACAGGGACGCGCCGTTTTTCTATTTGCGAATTGTCTCTGGCGGCTAGCCGAAGAATTTCGAGCAACCGGCTTCCGACAGGAAGCCTTTGAGAGCGTCGTCGCTGAGCGAAGCGCCGACCGCCTTGCGGACGGAATCATAGGCGCGGGCAGCATAGGTTTGCGTGGTCTGTTCAAAGCTGCCGCCCTCGATGGATGCGGAAACATTCTTGTCACCGCGTTCGGCAGCTTTGGAATTGGCCTTGGCCCAGGGCAAATAGGTTTTCGAGACTTCCTCGGCAAACAGCGGCGTCAGCGTGGGCGCAAGCGCTTCCAGCGACGCGAAAGGCGCGCCCGGTTTGGGATCTTCCATATTCTCGATCCAGGCAACCACAAAGGGGGCGTGCTTCTTGAGCCATTCGGCCGGGGTCTTGTCCATCATCATCTGTTGGAACTGCGCGGCGAGGGCGAAATCGGCCGCGGACGGACGACCGCCGAAGATGTAGAGTTGCTCGGTCAAATGCGCGTTGAGCAGCGTTGCAAAGCGTTCGAACGAGGCTTTCAGCATGTCTGCATTTGCGCTGTCGGCGCCAACCAGATTCAGACGGTCGGCCATGCGTTCGGCAATTTGCTTCTGGGCCTTCTTGTAGGCGCGGGGGCGTTTGCCGCCATAGAGCTGGACCAGCACGCGCAGGGCAGCGTCTTCGCGGTCGGGCTTCTGGCTCCAGCGCTCAAGGAACATGATCTTGTTCAGCCATTCATCCGCATAGTCTTCAAGGATCAGCGCAAGGGTCGACGTGGCAACGTCGTCCGGAACGGCCGTAGGCTCCGGATGGTCTTCCTCAAGGGCGGAAATGATTGCCGTGGAATCCTGATTGGCCGATCGCGAAGGGGAGACCAGCAGCGGCACAGAGGCCACGCGCGCCAATGCCTGGAATTCTTCCTCATTCTCGCGTGAGCGGGATACCCAGTCGAAATCAATATTCTTGTAGCGCAGGAACGACCGCACTTTCTGGGAATAGGGCGAGGTATCTGCGCCGAAGAGGCGATAATCGGACATGGGCATACGGCTTTCATTGTGTTTGGCCCTGTCTGTAGGCATTTCAGCACGCACTGCCAAGGAGCGTTTGCCGCAGCTGGTGATAATGGGTATGCGCTCGGTCAGAACTTGTTGGACATTGAAAGGAGCGGCAGATGCGGATCATGCACGTGATGGCGGGCGCCCAGGAAGGCGGCGCAGAGAACATCATGCTGGAATCCGTGCTGGCACTGGCAGAAGCCGGTCTGACCCAGCATGTGGTCACACGACCGGACAACCAGTTCCGCGTCCAGAAATTCCGCGAGGCTGGCATCGGGGTGGATGTGGCCGCGTTCAACAATACGTGGCCCTTCCCGACGCGGCGCGTGATTGGCGACGCGATCAAGGTCTTCAAGCCGGATGTTATCGAGTACTGGATGGGCCGCGCCGGGCAATATGCGCCGAAGGAATACCGCAATCGTTCGATTGGTTGGTATGGTGGCTATTACAAACTTGCGCGCTTCGTGAATTGCGAATGGCATGTCGGCCTGACCATCGATTTGCTGCGTCACATCCGCGAACAAGGTGTCCCGGACGATCGCTCCGCCATCGTTCACACCTATGCTGATTTTGAAGGCACTGATCCGGCCAGCCGCGCGGCGCTGGATACGCCCGAAGATGCGCCCGTTGCGCTCGCGCTGGCGCGCCTGCATGAGAAGAAGGGTCTCGACACGTTGCTGGATGCCACGGCCAAAGTGCCCGGCCTGTATGTCTGGATCGCGGGCGATGGCCCGATTGAGGCAGAGTTGAAGGCGCAGTGTACCAAACTTGGGCTGGATGATCGGGTTCGCTTCCTAGGCTGGCGCAATGATCGCGGCGCGCTGCTCGCGGCCTGCGATGTGGTGGCCTTCCCGTCCCGCTACGAGCCGTTCGGCACGGTGACCGTCGACGCATGGGCAGCGTCCCGTCCGCTGGTTGCGGCAGATGCGGTTGGCCCGGCAGCCTATGTGAAGAATGAAGTGAACGGGCTGTTGATTCCGAAGAATGATGTCGATGCGCTCGCCACGGCGCTCAGCCGGGTGATCTCGGACAAGGCGCTCGCGGCAAAGCTGGTCGAAGGTGGCCGAGCCTCATATGAGCAGCAGTTCAACAAGGCCGCGTTCCAGCGCGATTCCGTGGCGCTGTATGAAAAGATCATCGCGCATGCCGGGCCATTCACTGGCTAGAGCAGGCTTGCGAAGAATTTTCGGTAAAGTCGGCGGCTCTCGCGCTGGCCAAGCCCGATCCGGACTTCAATTCCAGCGTCCCTGAGGGCGCGGATGCCCCCATTGGCGACCGGGTGTGGGTCGTCTATGGCGCAGACGACGCGGGCGATGCCGGCCTCCAGCAATTTCACGGAGCAGGATTTTCCGCCCTGGGATCGCTCGCGGCAGGGCTCCAGTGTGACATAGGCGGTGCCACCTCGCGCAGCGGCTCCGGCCTCGTCCAGCGCGACCTCCTCGGCATGGGGACGCCCGCCCAGACCGGTTACCCCCGCGCCGACGACATGCCCGTCAGAGTTCAGGATGATACACCCAACCGACGGGTTTATCCCGGTGAGGCCGTTGTTGAGCCGAGCCAGGCTGTGGGCCCGTCCCATCATGCGCCGGTCGCGCCGTCGGGACGGGCGAAAGCTCATGGCAGTTCAGGAAGCGGCTTGCTGCGATCAGCATCCAAATAACGAACGGAGACTGGCTTGAGCGTGTCATCCAGATCAATGTAGAGCGGATTACCGGTTGGAATCTCGATCCCGGTAATGGACTCATCCGGCACCCGGAACAGATGTTTCACCAGGGCGCGCAGGGAGTTGCCATGTGCTGCAATGACGACGTCCGTTCCGGATTTGAGCACGGGTGTGATCGCTTCTTCCCAATAGGGCAGCACACGTTCCAGTGTCAGCTTCAGACTTTCGGTGTTCGGGATATCGATGCCCTTGTAGCGGGGGTCGCCTGCCAGATCGAACTCGCTGCCAGCTTCCATCGGCGGTGGGGGAATGTCGTAGGAGCGGCGCCAGATATGAACCTGATCTTCGCCATGTTTGTCGGCAGTCTCTGCCTTGTTGAGACCGGTCAGGCCACCATAGTGGCGCTCATTCAGGCGCCAATGCTTGGTCACCGGCATCCATACGCGGTCCATCTCCGTCAGGGCGATCCAGAGCGTACGGATGGCGCGGGTCTGAACGCTGGTGAACGCGGCGCGGAAATCGGCGTCGCAGGCTTTCAGCATTTCACCGGACTTTTTGGCTTCGGCTTCGCCCTTCTCGGTCAGGTCGGCATCCCACCAGCCGGTGAACCGGTTTTGCAGGTTCCATTCGGATTGGCCGTGGCGGACAAGCGCTAATCTGGGCATGAAAAATTCCTTTTTGGTCTGTTGCGGGCCCTTTTCAGCGTAAAAGGGTCCGGGTTCAAGCTTCCATCGCCCGGATCAGCTCTGAAAATGCGAGCGTGACATGGTAGCCGGTGGACGCTGGCATGTTGGTTGAGACGATGTGGCCATCGCCATCATACTGGTCGATCCACCCGCCTTCCGGGGTGAGATATTCGTCCATGAGGATGTCGAAGCTCTGGCAGGCCGCGGCAGCGATGGCGTCGTCATCAGTCAGATTCAGCATTGCCAGATGCGCCTTGAGCGCTTCGGTCTGCGACCAGGTGCGTCGCCCCGCATTGTGGGGTGCGCCATCGCGGGTGACTTCCAGAATGGCCCGCCCGTCTGGATCCAGCGTGCTGGTGGCAAAGCTGTACAAGCGACCGGCAATGGGCGGAATTGGCTGGTCGGTTGCGCGGGCGTGCTGGCTCAATAGCCAGATCCACTCGAACTGGTGACCCGGCTCGACAATGCGCGCGGCATCGCCTGCGCCTTCTGCCCAGTCCGGGGCAAAAAATTCTCCCAGCAGCCCGCCGGGGCCTGCGGTGAATTTTGCCTGAAACAGGGAGATGAGTTCGCTGGCGCGGGTGAGATGGTCCCCTTCAGGGTCGGCCCGGTGCAGGGCCAGGCACGCTTCCAGCAAATGCATATGCGGATTTTGGCTGCGCTGGGATGGCGGCGGCAAGCTTTCGGCATAGCCGCCATTGATCCGGTCTTTCATCCGCCCGTCCAGCGCATCCAGCAGCGCCCTTGCCGAAGCGATCGCGCCGCTTCCGTCGTCCAGAGCTTCACTGGCCACGGCGAGCGCGTAGAGCGTGAAGGCGAGATCATACGTGTCGGGCGTATCGTCGACATATTCGTGGCTATCTGCGTTGAGCGTGCGACCCACGAGGCCATCTTCCCGCCGAGCCGTACCGCTGAGGGTGCGCACGCCATGATGAACCAGATCAAGTGATATGTCTGGTTTCCAGCCGAGCAGGGCGGCCTGCGCGAAAACATAGGTTTGCCGGGCCTGCACGCGAATGCGTGTGATCTCGTCTTGTACCGGCGCGTGATCCAGAGACAGTGTTTCTCGAAACAGGCCAGACTCGCCGATTCCGCGCTCGCTCCAAAGGGGGAAGCACGCTTCAAAAAGCCAGTGACGAGCTTCCTTGGCTCGCCGCCTCAATGCCGCTTTCGACATGGAACTCGCCCCCGTTAATTGCATGCATGGCAGCGTCTACGGCTCGCCAAACCGCCCAGCTTCCTGCTAACAGGAGTGCCAGTCCTTGGCTAGCGGGTGCCACCGCCGAACTGTGAAAGAGCTCCTCGTTCATGAAAGACCGGATCTTCTTCCCTCTGGCCTTCCTGCTGGTGGTCGGCATGGTTGTGCTGGCCATCTGGCCCGCTATTGGCCGCTTGCCGGATGGCCCCATAACGGGCGATGGCACCAATTATGATCGCGTCACGGTCAGCGGGCAATTTCTGAACAAGATTCTTGCCGGCGGCGACGCCACGACCGAGCTCGTGCGCAATCGGGGCGACGACTATTTGCTCTATATCGAAGCCCAGGCCGGCTTGCTTGGGCCCGAGCCCGAAGACGGCCCGCATTTCCGCCTCGCCAGTGATCTTGAAGTGCAATTCTCGGGGCGCCGCGTTCGCTGCACCGTCCGCATGCGTCCGGCAGATCAACGCGGCGCCATGCAGGCCAAGGTGAACTATTCCGTGGGTCGGGAAGGCGATTCCGGCTGGCAGGTTTTTGACCTTGTTTCGGGTTTTGAGAATTTCAGTTTCGAATATGTCGTTCCGGAACATATTGGAGATCAGGGCTTCGATTATTTTGCCATACGTCCGGTTGTGCCTGAAAAGTCACGAGCCCTTCTGGTCGAAAGTGTCACCTTCGAGCGCATTGAATAAGCCGTTCGCATGACAGAGTGCCGCGCTTGGCAGCGACGTTTGACGATTTAAGTTGATAAGGGTGGGCGGAATTTGTCGCTTTGCCCAGATACCTGACAAGATTTGTCTTTCATGGAGATACCATGCGCAAGATTTTCGCTCCGCTCAGCTTTTTGGCCCTCGCGGCCTGTGGAACACAAACACCAACGGAGACTCCCTTGGCAGACACACTTCCCCCACCCCAGGTTTCTGAGGCAACTGCAGAAGACCCCTATCTCTGGCTGGAAGAAGTTGAAGGTGAGGCAGCGCTTGACTGGGTGCGCAATCAGAATGACCGCTCGCTGAAAGAGCTGAAGGCAGATCCTGATTATGCGGGATATGAGGCGGCCGCGATCGAGGCGCTGACCTCGGCAGAGCGTATTCCCTACGGATCAATTCGTGACGGGATGGTCTACAATTTCTGGCAGGACGAAACGCATGTGCGCGGTCTGTGGCGTCGGACAACGCTGGAAAGTTATGCCAGTGACACGCCGGAGTGGGAAACCATTCTCGATTTCGACAAGCTTGCGGAAGAAGAAGGCAAGAACTGGGTCTACAAGGGCGCAGACTGTTTCCGGCCCAAGGGCAGCGATATTGGCTACAAATGCATGATCTCCCTGTCGAATGGCGGCAAGGACGCGATTGTCCGCCGCGAATTCGATCTTGCGACCAAGCAATTCGTTGATGACGGCTTCGTCACGCCAGAGGCCAAGCAGGGCGGTGCCTGGGCCAGCCCTGACACTTTGTTGATCGCAACCGATTGGGGCGAGGAAACACTGACCGCGTCCGGCTATCCTTTCATCGTGAAACGCTGGGACCGCGGTACGCCACTGGACGCCGCCGAAGAGGTGATCCGCGGCGAGGTGGATGATGTCGGCGTCTGGCCAATGACGCTGGAGCTTGAGGATGGGCGCATTCTGCAGGGCGCGGCTCAGGCCGACACGTTCTTCACGACACGCTACTGGTGGTTCCCCGATGGAGAGAGCGAGCCGGTGCAGTGGCCTATCCCGCCAAAGTCTTCACCAGAAGGAATCCATGAAGGCCGATTGCTTGTTTCTTTGAAGCAGGATTGGACTCCGACGGGTCAGGAAACGACATTCAAATCCGGTGATCTGGTCGCCTTCGATGTCGAGACCTTCATGGAGACCCGCGCATTGCCGCCGGTTTCACTTGTGTTTCACCCGAGCGAAACGCAGGCCTTGAAAGGCGTGTCCACTGCAAAGGGCGCCCTGCTTCTGGGGGTAGGTGATACGGCGGTTGGCAAGGTCATGCGCGCCACCGCGAGCGATGCCGGCTGGATGCTGGAACCCATTTCCCTTCCCGGCACGGGCCAGGCCAGCGTCGCATTTGCCAGCGACGAAGAGGATACGGTCTTCATCAACTATGAGGATTTCCTGACGCCAGATTCGCTGCTCTCCTACAGTGCCTCGACGGGGGACGTAAAAACCCTCAAGAGTCTGCCGCCGAAATTTGATGCAACAGGCCTGAGTGTCACGCAGCATTTTGCGACGTCGAAGGACGGCACGCGCGTGCCTTATTTCCTCGTAAGCAAAGCAGATCTGCCGCTCGACGGTTCCACGCCGACGCTTCTATACGGGTATGGCGGGTTCCAGGTCTCGCTGAATCCGTCCTACAGCGCTGTCACAGGTCGTCTGTGGCTGGAACAGGGGGGTGCTTATGTGTTGGCGAACATCCGCGGCGGGGGCGAGTTCGGCCCCGAGTGGCATCAGGCTGGCCTGAAGCAGAATCGCCAGCGAATCTATGATGACTTCATTTCGGTCGGTGAGGACCTGATTGAACGAGGCGTTACATCACCGGAGCATCTCGGCATCATGGGTGGCTCAAATGGTGGCCTGCTCATGGGCGTCATGCTGAACCAGCGGCCAGACCTCTGGAACGCGGTCGTCGTGCAGGTGCCGCTGCTCGACATGATGCGTTACCACTTATTGCTGGCAGGCGCGTCGTGGGTAGATGAATACGGATCGCCGGAAGTGCCGGACGAACGGGCTTTTCTTGAGACGATTTCGCCCTACCAGAACTTTGATGCCACGAAGGACTATCCGGTGCCCTTCTTCGTTACCTCGACCAAGGATGATCGCGTCCATCCCGGTCACGCGCGCAAGATGGCCGCGAAGTTTGAGGCGGCGGGCCTGCCATTCTACTATTATGAGAACATTGATGGCGGGCATTCGGCAGCGGCGAACCAGAAGGAGCGCGCCAAGCGGTCTGCTCTGGAATTCACCTACCTGACCAAGCGGCTAGGCCGGACAAATTGACAAGAAGGTTCCAAATAGGAACTTTTATCGGGTCTGAAAATAGAACTGGAACTCCTGACTTCGGTTTTTCTTGCCTCGATCAGTCTCCGGCCTAATGATCTAAATCATGAACCTTGCGGAGCCGCCCCCGGAAAATGACGTTGTTCGCCTGGATACGCTCACGGCGGACCATAAAGAGGTCGTGCTGGCGACTCCGGTGGCTGAATCCATGTGGCAGTGGATGCCCGTAATGCCCACTGGCACCAGCCTCGAAGCGTATATGGACCATAGTCTGGACATGAAAGGGACGGACGCCTTCCATCCTTTCTATGTGGTCGACAAGGCGACAGGTGAGTTTGCGGGTCTTGCCGCATTCGAGCGGGTGTCGCGCACGCATCGCCGGCTCGAAATCGGCTTTGTCTGGCATCCAGAGAAGTATCGCGGCACAGCCATTGTGCCCGCAACGCAACTGGCGCTTCTGACTCGCGCCCATGAGGCGCGCTTCCGGCGAATTTCGTATTTCGTACCGGAACAGAATGAGCGCGCCATTCGTGCCTTCAGCAAAATGGGCGCCCAGCGCGAGGGCTTGATCCGGAACTACATGCGTACGGCCGGGGGCACATGGGCCAATATGGTTGTCCTCAGCCTGGTCGGAGACGAGATCAAGGCGGCGATTGCCGTGTTGCGAGACCGGGTGCGCGCGCTTCAGCTCGCTTGACGCCGCGGCTCCCGCATGCTTTAGGCGCGCCAACATCTGCGCAAATTTGAAAAGCGCGCTTTGACTGATCCATGAGGTCAGCGAGGCCCCCCGCCCGGCGAAGTGTCGCTCAGCGGGGCTCTTCTGCTTTGTGCAATGGGTTTGATCGCCTATGTCAGACACATCTGGCAAACGGCAAAGGAGCGACAAAGATGTTCGACACGCTGAGCGAACGCCTTGGAGGAATTTTCGACGGCCTGACCGGTCGCGGTGCACTGTCCGAAAAGGACGTGAACGCGGCCCTGCGCGAGATTCGGGTCGCCTTGCTTGAGGCGGACGTCGCCCTGCCTGTCGTGAAGGATTTCATCGACAGCGTGCGCGCCCGCGCGGTGGGCGAGGAAGTCATTCGTTCGGTCAAGCCCGGTCAGCAAGTCATCAAGATTGTCTATGACGGCCTTGTCGAGATGCTCGGCGGCGAAGAGGCCGATACCAGCCTGCGCATCGACAGCCCGCCGGCCATTATCATGATGGCCGGTCTGCAAGGCTCGGGTAAGACGACCACGACCGGCAAGCTCGCCAAGCGCCTGTCGGAAAAGGAACGCAAGCGCGTCCTGCTCGCCTCGCTTGATACGCGCCGTCCGGCCGCGATGGAACAGCTCGCGATCCTTGCCGACCAGTGCAACGAAAATGTCAGCGCCCTGCCGATCATTCAGGGCCAGTTGCCGGCTGATATTGCCCGTCGCGCCCTGAACGCCGCGAAGATCAGCGGCTATGACGTCCTCATCCTCGATACGGCCGGTCGCACGACGATCGACGAGCAGATGATGAATGAAGTGGCGGAGATCGCGCAGATCGCGAACCCGTCTGAAACGCTGCTCGTGGCTGATGCCCTGACGGGCCAGGACGCTGTTGAAACCGCCAGCCGCTTCCACGCTCGCCTGCCGCTGACCGGCCTTGTCCTGACACGGATGGATGGCGATGGCCGCGGCGGCGCGGCGCTTTCCATGCGCGCCGTTACGAGTCTGCCGATCAAGTTCATGGGCGTCGGCGAAAAGCTCGACGGCCTTGATGCCTTCGATGCCAAGCGGGTGGCTGGCCGGATTCTCGGACAGGGCGACATTGTCTCGCTGGTCGAAAAGGCCGCCGAGCAGATGGACGCCGAAAAGGCCGAGCGCATGGCGGAGAAACTCCGCAAGGGCGAATTCGACCTTGAGGACATGGCCGACCAGTTCCGCCAGATGCAGCGCATGGGCGGTCTTGGCGGCCTGATGGGCATGTTGCCCGGCGCGCGCAAGGCAAAGGCCGCGATGGATTCGGCCAATCTCGACGACAATGTGCTGAAGCGCCAGGAAGCGATCATTCTGTCCATGACGCGCAAGGAGCGTCGCAAACCGGCCATCCTGAATGCGTCTCGCCGCAAGCGGATTGCCGCTGGCGCTGGCGTGACCGTGCAAGAGGTCAACAAGGTGTTGAAGATGCACCAGCAGATGGCCGGCATGATGAAGAAGATGCGCCAGAAGGGCGGTATGAAGAACATGATGAACATGGCCCAGGCCGCAGGCATCTCGCCGGGCGACCTTGCCAAGATGGGCGGCGGGGCAGGCGGCTTGCCCGGTCTTGGTGGCGGTGGACTGCCACCGGGCATGGGCGGTCTTCCCGGCCTCGGCGGAGGGAAAAAGAAATGACCAATGAGCAAAGCGACGCCTTCGCCCTGCTGCAGCTGACCAAG